>JACCVL010000261.1 GCA_013698185.1 Nocardioidaceae bacterium | reverse complement strand
GGGTGGGCGGGTCTGCTCTGTGCGCCGCGGCTTGTCGAGCTCACCCAAGACGGCCTGCCTGTCCTCACGGCGGCGCGTCATCTCCTGGCGGCACGCGCTGAGGAGTCGCAGTCCTTCGCGCTGCCGTCCGGCTGCTCAGCGGAGAGTTAGGGGCGTCGCTGGTGAGCGATGTGGCGCCCGGCGCAGCCTAGTGGGAGAAGCCTGCACACCAGTAGCGTCGATCACTGCGCACTCTGTGCGGCCCGCCGCGAATCCTCGCGTTAGCTCTTCTTGTTGGGGGGGACGATGTCGGTCCTGTTCTTGGAGTCGGCCTTTGCGTGCTTCTCGGCTCGTTTCTCCTTGAGGGACTTGCCCGCCTTCTTGGTCAGGTGTTGTCGAGGCGACTTGTCGGCCATGGTCCACTCCCAGCTGGAAGCCTGGGCGGCTTCACACCTCGACAGTACGCCGGGTCGTCGCGTGGCGGCAGCCGGCGGCGGCTGATCAGCTGCCCGGGCGTTTGCCCGGTGACTTGGTCTGCGCCGGGTCACGCTCGACGATGTCGTCGCCGAGCACGTCGTCGATCTTCGCCAACACGTCCGCATCGAGCGCGACGTCGGCGGCCTTCACGTTCTCGGTGACCTGCTCGGGTCGCGAGGCACCGATGATCGCCGACGCCACGTTGTCGTTGGCCAGCACCCAGGCCACGGCCAGCTGCGCCAGGCTCAGCCCGGCCTCGTCGGCGATCGGCTGCAGCCGCTGCACCCGTTCGAGCACCTCGTCGCGTAGGTAGCGCGAGATCATGTCCGCGCCACCCTTCTCATCGGTGGCCCGGGACCCCTCGGGCAGCCCCTCGCCGGGCTTGTACTTGCCCGTCAGCACGCCCTGCGCGATCGGGGACCAGACGATCTGAGACAGCCCCAGCTCCTGCGAGGTCGGCACGACCTCGGTCTCGATGACACGCCACAGCATGTTGTACTGCGGCTGGTTGGAGACGAACGGGATCCGCAGCTCACGGGCCAGCGCGTGCCCGGCCCGGATCTCCTCCGCGGTCCACTCCGACACCCCGATGTAGTGCGCCTTGCCCGCGTGCACGATGTCGGCGAAGGCCACCATCGTCTCCTCCAGCGGCGTCTCGTAGTCGAAGCGATGCGCCTGGTAGAGGTCGACGTGGTCGGTGCCGAGGCGCTCCAGCGAGCCGTTGATCGACTCCTGGACGTGCTTGCGGGACAGGCCGGTGTCGTTGGGTCCGCCGGGCCCGGTCGGCCAGTAGACCTTGGTGAAGATCTCCACCGACTCCCGCCGCTCGCCCTGCAGCGCCTTGCCGAGCACCGTCTCGGCCCGGGTGTTGGCGTAGACGTCGGCGGTGTCGAAGGTCGTGATCCCCTCGTCGAGCGCCTGCCGCACGCAGGCAAGCGCGGCCTCCTCCTCGACCTGTGATCCGTGGGTGAGCCAGTTGCCGTACGAGATGGCGCTGACCTTGAGGCCGCTGGCGCCGAGGTTCCGAAACTCCATGCCCGCAACGTACGGGGCGGTCCGCAGCCACGCACGCGGGGAGGGCTACCCGCGGCTGGTCAGTAGCGCTCGGGCAGCATCGCCCCGTACGACACCTGCGGCTTGGGCAGCCGGAGCCTGCGGATCTGGCTGCTGCGCAGCAGCGCGTAGCCGATCGCGCCCTTAGCCTGGCTCGGCTCAAAGCGCCGGCGCAGCTCGCGGCGGAAGCGGTAGGCCAGCCAGATGGTGTCCGCCGCGGTCAGTGCGATCGTTGCGGCCCACACCAGCGCCTGCACGCCCAGCAGGCGGGGGAAGAAGCTCAGCGCCAAGATCACCAGCAGCAGCGGCAGCAGGTACTCCGCGACGTTGCGGCGTGCGTCCACGTAGTCGCGCGCGAAGTGCCGTACTGGCCCTTGGTCGCGGGCGGGCAGGTGCACGGTGTCTCCGGCGGCTATCGATGCGCGCACCTTGGCACGATGCTCGGTCCGCCGCTGGCGTTCACGCCTTGCCAGCTCCTTGCGGTCCCGGGGTGGCTTGAGCCGGGCCTTGCGAGCAGCCTCGGCGTCGCGGCGACTAGGGGTCGGGCGACCCTTGCCCTCGGCCTCCAGCCTGCGCAGCGTCTCCTCCGACGACTCGGTGCTGGCAGCGGGCTCAGAGCGGCGTCGGAACACGGGGAGATCGGGGCCTCACTGTGCGGGGAACGGGGGCGGAATAGCCAGCCTACCCAGGGGTGTCGCACCCCCGTAGGCTGGAAGCCCAGACACCCGACGAGGGGCGGCACACCTCAATGAGCATCATGAAGCGGATGGGCCTGATCTTCCGGTCCAAGGCCAACACGGCGCTCGACCGTGCCGAGGACCCGCGGCAGACCCTCGACTACAGCTACCAGAAACAGCTCGAGCTGCTGCAGAAGGTCCGCCGCGGGGTGGCTGACGTGGCGACCAGCCGTAAGCGGGTCGAGCTGCAGATGAACCAGCTGCAGCAGCAGGGCGACAAGCTGCAGGGGCAGGCACAGAAGGCGCTGGGCGCCGGCCGGGAGGACCTGGCCCGCGAGGCACTGACCCGTCGCTCGGCGTTGCAGACCCAGATCGACGACCTGCAGACCCAGCACGCCCAGCTCCAGGCCGAGGAGGAGAAGCTGACCATGGCCTCCCAGCGGCTGCAGGCCAAGGTGGAGGCGTTCCGCACCCGTAAGGAGACGATCAAGGCGACGTACACCGCCGCCGAGGCGCAGACCAAGATCGGAGAGGCGTTCTCCGGTATCTCCGAGGAGATGAGTGACGTCGGCCTCGCGGTGCAGCGCGCCGAGGACAAGACCGCGTCGATGCAGGCGCGCGCGGGTGCGATCGATGAGCTGATGGCCTCCGGGGCCTTGGACGACGCCTCGCAGGCACCCAACTCCGACATCGACCGCGAGCTCGCGACGCTGTCGGCAGGCTCCGACGTGGACACCGAGCTCGAGGCGATGAAGCGCCAGCTCAGCAGCGGGGAGCGACCGGCGCTGGGCCAGGCGGCGCCCGAGCCGGCCGAGCAGCCCGCCGAGCAGCCCGCCGAGCTGCCCGACGAGCAGAAGCGGGAGGGCTGAGCGGTGATCATCCGGATCATGGCCGAGGGCCAGTACGAGGTCTCCGACGCCGAGCTCGAGGCGCTCAACGTGTTGGACACCGAGGTCGAGTCCGCGGTCCTCGCCGGTGACGCCGACGCGTTCGGGGCGGCGTTCACCCAGCTGCTCGAGCGGGTACGCGGGCAGGGCGAGGCGCTGCCCGACGATGCGCTCGTCGACTCCGACCTGGTGCTGCCGCCGGCTGACTCCGGGCTCGACGAGGTCGCTGCCATGCTGGGTGACAGCGGGCTCATCCCGGGCTGAGCTCGCGGTGAGCGCGGAACATTGACGCCGCTCCGAGCGTCGTACTACCCGACGACTCTGACAGGAGACCGTAGCCACGATGGGGCACACCCGCTTTCGCAACGACCCAGGACTGACCGCCCGGATGGGGCTGGTCGGCTTCCTGCTGGTCGCGCTCTACCTGGGCGTCGTGGCGGCCCTGATCGCGTACGGGTTGCCGACCGTGTTCGTGGTGGTCATCGCCGTCGGCGTCGGCTGGGGCCAGTGGTACTTCTCCGACACCGTCGCGATGAAGGCGATGCGGGCCCGGGAGGTCACCCCGGAGCAGGCGCCGGAGCTGCACGGTGTCGTCGACCGGCTCTGTGCGCTCGCCGATATGCCCAAGCCGCGGGTCGCCGTCGCCGACACCGACATCCCGAACGCCTTCGCCACCGGGCGCTCGCCGAGCCACGCCGTGGTGTGCGTGACGACGGGGTTGCTCCGTAGGCTGGACGC
>JACCVL010000259.1 GCA_013698185.1 Nocardioidaceae bacterium | reverse complement strand
TGCCTGCCCCGGCCCCGGTGCCTGCCCCGGCCCCGGTGCCTGCCCCGGCCCCGGCCGGTGGAGCGCAGGCAGCAATCGCGTTCGCCAAGGCACAGCTCGGCGAGCCGTACGTCTGGGGAGGGGCCGGCCCGGACTCGTGGGACTGCTCCGGGCTGACCATGGGTGCCTGGGGAGCCGCCGGGAGTTCGCTCCCGCACTACTCCGTCGCGCAGTACGAGGCGACGACGCCGATCTCCGAGGGCTCGCTGCAGCCCGGGGACCTGGTGTTCTGGAGCACCGACGGCTCGGCGAGCTCGATCTACCACATGGCCATGTACCTCGGTGGGGGCCAGATCATTCAGGCACCACGCACCGGCAGCAACGTCGAGATCGTCTCGATGTACGGGTGGATCGCGCCCGACCTGTTCAGCCGGGTGTGAGCCGACGTCAGGACGCTGAGTGCTGGGACCCCTCGTGTCCGCCGTTGTCCTTGAAGCGCTGCTGCGAGGCACGGATCTCGTCCTCGGCCTCCGCGCGGCCCACCCAGGTGGCGCCCTCAACCGACTTGCCCGGCTCGAGCACCTTGTAGACCTCGAAGAAGTGCTGGATCTCCAACCGGTCGAACTCGGGCATGTGGTGGATGTCGCGCAGGTGCTCCTGGCGCGGGTCGGCGGACGGTACGCACATCACCTTGTCGTCGCCGCCCGCCTCGTCGGTCATCCGGAACATCCCGATCGCTCGACAGTTGATCAGGCAGCCCGGGAACGTTGGCTCTGACAGCAGCACCAACGCGTCGAGCGGATCGGAGTCGAGGCCGAGAGTGTCCTCGATGAAGCCGTAGTCAGCGGGATACTGAGTGGCGGTGAACAGGGTCCGGTCCAGTCGGATCCGGCCGGAGGAGTGATCGACCTCGTACTTGTTGCGATGCCCCTTGGGGATCTCCACGGTCACGTCGAACTGCACAGTTATCTTCCTCCTCGGATCGCCTGCGGCTAGTGTCGCGCATCGGCCGGCACAGCGAAGGCAGGGGAGGGCGGGATGCGTCGTTCCCGCGTCATCGCCACCGCCGCCCTTGCCGTGCTGGTGGCCCTGGTCGCAACCGGGATCCTCGCGGTGGTGGGCGTACTCGAGTGGCCGGCCAACTGGTGGCCGGCCGACTCGTCGGATCCCACCGGTGGCTCAACACCTTCCGCGTCGGCGACCGACCCGTCCGCGACCGACCCGTCCGCGACCGATCCGGCTGTGACTGAGCCGCCCGCCGAGTTGGCTCTGCCTTCGGCGGGCGCGCTGACTCCGGTGCTCCCCTCCGCCGACGGGCCCGCTCCCGACCCCGATGCCGTGCGAGCTGCGCTGGCGCCGCTGCTGAGGGATGCCGACCTGCGCCGGCACACCGGAGTGCTGGTGCGCGACCTGATGGGTGACCGCGAGGTGCTCCGTGTCGGTGACGACGATCCGTTCGTGCCGGCGTCGACGCTCAAGCTGCTCACGTCTGCTGCTGTGTTGTCCGAGCTCGGGCCGGACAACCGCTTCGTGACCACGGTGGTGCGCGCCGCGGGCCGCCCGGGCGCCACGCCGACCGCGGTGCTGGTCGGCGGCGGTGACCCGTTGCTGGCGACCAGCACCGAGAGCGCCGAGCTGCGCGGCTACCCGCCCGGTGCGACGATCGCAGCCCTGGCCGGGCAGACCGCTCGCAACCTTCGCGCGAACGGTGTGCGCACGGCCCGCGTCGGCTTCGACGAGACCCTGTTCGCGGGACGGTCGGAGGCAGCCAGCTGGGAGCCCAGCTACGTCGCCGACGCTGTCGTCAGCCCGATCTCGGCCCTGCTTCTCGACGGCGGTCAGCTCGGCGCCGGTGGCCCCGGCCCTGCGCGGGCCGCCGCGGATGCCCTCGTGCAGGCACTGCGGGCCCGCGGTGTCGACGTCGTGGGAGGCGCCCCGAGGGCCACCCGCACGCTCGGCGACGCCGAGGTGCTCGCCCAAGCCGCTAGCCCTGCCCTCGCCGACATCGTCGAGTATGTGCTGCAGGTGAGTGACAACGAGGGCGCCGAGGTACTGCTGCGCCACGTCGGGCTTGCTACGGCGCGACCGGGATCCTTCGGGGGTGGTGTCGCCGGGGTACGGGAGGTGCTGTCCCAGCTGGGTGTCCCGTTCGGCGCGATCACCATGTACGACGGCAGCGGGCTGTCTCGCGGCAACCGGGTCAGCCTGGCAGCGCTCGGACAGGTGCTGCAGCTGGGCGCCGACGCCCAGCACCCGGAGCTGCGGACGATCACCGCCGGTCTCCCGGTCGCACGTTTCAGCGGCAGCCTGGCTGAGCGCTTCGTCGATCCTCGGACCGCCGCCGGGCGAGGGGTGGTGCGGGCCAAGACAGGCACCTTGTCCCAGGTGCAGTCGCTCGCGGGGACCGTCGTCACCCGCGACGGGACCCTGCTGGGCTTCGCCGTCCTGACCGACCGCATCCGGCTGGCCGACAACCTCGACGCCCGTCAGCGCATCGAGGAGGTGGCCGCCGTGCTCGCCGCCTGCGGCTGCCACGGCTGAGCAGCAGGGACCGTACCGTGGTGCCATGAAACGTCGCCGCCGATCCGCCATCGACTGGGGCGTCGCGGTCAAGACCGGACAGTCCTTCGTCCAGCCGGGCCCGGCAGTGACGCCCGAGCAGGCGACGGAAGCGGTGACCGGGCTGCACACCGCCGCGGAGCGGGCCCGCAGCCACGTCGCCGACTACACTGGGCTCAGTGCCGACCCCGCCCGTACTCCTGTGCTGGTGGTCGACCGCCCCAGCTGGATCGCGGCGGCGGTGGACGGCTTCGCCGTGCTGGCCGACCCGCTGGAGCGACGACTCGCGGACGTCAAAGGGGTCTCGCCGCTGGTGCGGCTGGCCGGGGCGCACGTCACCGGCCTGGAGGTCGGCGCGATGCTGGCGTTCTTGTCCAGCCGGGTCCTCGGCCAGTTCGACCCGTACAGCGGGCCCGCCGGCCGGCTGTTGCTGATCGCGCCCAACATTGTCGCAGCGGAGCGCGAGCTCGACGTCCCGCCCGAGGACTTCCGGCTGTGGGTGTGCCTGCACGAGGAGACCCACCGTCTGCAGTTCGGCGGCGTGCCCTGGCTCGCCGGTCACCTCAAGGCCCAGATCGAGACCCTTGCCGACACTGCTGACCTGCAGGGCACCGACCTGATCACGGTGGCCGATGAGTCCCTGGGACTGGTGTGGCGCCTGGTGAAGGGGGACGAGGACGCGTCGCTGCTGGACCTGATGCAGTCCGACGAGCAGCGCGCCGTCGTCGACCGGATCACGGCCGTCATGTCCTTGCTCGAGGGCCACGCCGACGTCGTGATGGACGGCGTCGGTCCCGACGTCGTGCCCAGTGTGACGACCATGCGGGAGCGCTTCGGCAAACGGCGCCACGGCCGTGGGACGGTCGACCGCACGGTGCGTCGGCTGCTCGGCCTGGAAGCCAAGATTCGGCAGTACCGCGACGGAGCCGCGTTCGTCCGCACCGTCGTCGACCGGGTCGGCCACGACGGTTTCTCCGCGGTGTGGACCTCGCCCGAGCACCTGCCGACCGCGGCGGAGATCACCGACCCGGCGCAGTGGTGCCGGCGCGTGCTCTGACGAGGCGGACGGACTGATCGTGGGCGGGCGCCTCGATCCGGCGGTGGCCTCGGCCCGGTTGTCGCTGCGTGCCAGTCTGGCCGCGCTGCCTGGTCCAGCAGACGGCGACGGTGGCCTTGTGCTGGTGGGCTTGTCCGGGGGTGCGGACTCCCTGGCCCTCGCGGTGACGACGGCCTTCGTCGCCCCACGGGAGCGGCTGCGCTGGGGTGTGGTGATCGTGGACCACGCTCTGCAGCAGGGGTCCGATGCCATCGCCGCCACCGCCGCGCGGCAGGCTGAGCGGTTGGGTGCTGACCCCGTACGGTTGGTCCGGGTCGATGTCGGCGTCCCATGCGGCCACGGGCCGGAGGCGGCGGCCCGCACCGCCCGGTACGCGGTGTTGGACCAGGCTGCGTCCGAGCTCGGAGCGGCGGCCGTCCTGCTGGCCCACACCCGTGACGACCAGGCCGAGACCGTGCTGCTGGGGCTGGCCCGAGGCTCCGGCGCTCGCTCACTGGCCGGGATGCGGCCGCGGGTGGACCAACCTGCCGGGCAGTTGCTGCGCCCGTTCCTGGACCTGACCCGGGCGGACACCCTGGCCGTCTGCGCCGCGGCGGGGGTAGCACCGTGGAGCGACCCGCACAACCAGGACCCCGCATACCTGCGCAGCCGGGTGCGTACGACGGTGCTGCCCGTGCTCGAGCAGCACCTCGGCCCGGGGGTGAGCGAAGCACTGTCGCGGACTGCCACCCTGCTGCGAGACGACGCCGACCTACTGGACACCCTCGCGGCTGAGCTTTTCGACGAGGCCAGCACGTCGGTGCCCGGTGATGCGTGCGTCGTGTTGCCGATTTCGGCTCTGAGCACGGCACCGCCCGCGCTCAGGCGCCGGCTGCTGCGGCTGGCCGCGCTGGCGGCCGGTGCGCCCGGCAACGACCTGGCCGCCACGCACGTGGACGCCGTGGACCGGCTGACCACCCACTGGCGCGGACAGCGCGGGATCGACCTGCCCGGGCGGGTGCAGGTACGACGGGTCGACGCCACCTTGCACTTCACCGGGCCCGCTGTGGGACGCTGACCGGCGTGGACGCCGAGCACGTGTCAGCAGACCTGACCCGGGTGCTCGTCACCGAAGAGCAGATCCAGACCCGGCTGGGCGAGCTCGCAAGGGCCATCGAGACCGACTACGACGGACAGGACCTGCTGCTCGTCGGGGTGCTCCGCGGGGCGGTCATGGTGATGGCCGACCTCGCACGAAGCCTGGACCGGCACGTGCAGATGGACTGGATGGCCATCTCGTCCTATGGATCGGGGACGACGTCATCGGGTGTGGTCCGCATCCTCAAGGACCTCGACACCGACATCAGCGGGCGGCACGTCTTGGTGGTCGAGGACATCATCGACACCGGGCTCACCCTGTCCTGGCTGGTCAGCAACCTGAGCTCGCGAGGGCCCGCCTCGGTGGAGATCTGCACCCTGCTGCGCAAGCCAGACGCGCAACAGATGAGTGTGCAGGTCCGCTACGTGGGCTTCGACATCCCCGACGAGTTTGTCGTCGGCTACGGTCTGGACCACGCTGAGCGATACCGCAACCTGCGCTGCGTCGGCACGCTGGCGGCTGGCATGTACAGCTGACGGGAACACCGACAGGGTCCCCGTTCGTTGGTCTCCGTGACGTCTCCGCCGCCCCACCTCAGCGCGGGCGGGTACCGTCAGGTCTGACAGGCCGTTCAGGACAGCAACAAGCCCGCAGCATCGCCCGACCCGTCGGGCCGCCTGCTCCGAACCCCCGGAGCAGGTGTCGGACACCAGGAGGGACGGGGCAGGCAGCCCTGAGCAATGGATATCAAGAAACTGTTCCGCGGACCCTGGCTGTGGATCGTGCTCGGCGTCTTCGCCGTCATCGCGATCTTGTCGGTCATCAACGGCCAAGCCGCGGGCGAGAACGTCGACACCTCCGAGGCCGTTGCGGCGATCGAGGACGGCACCGCCAAGACGGTGCTCTTCGTCGACGGCGATCAGGAGATCCAGATCACGCTGGACAACGGCTCGCAGATCGCGGCGCAGTGGGTGACCGACCAGGGCTTCGACCTGGTGCAGAAGGTCGACGACCAGGTGCAGTCCGGGGAGATCGAGAGCTACGCCGTCGACGCGCCCACGCAGCCGGGCCTGCTCGGGGGTCTGCTCCAGACCCTGTTCCCCATCCTCATCCTGGTGGCACTGTTCGTCTTCCTGTTCAGCCGCATGCAGGGCGGCGGCGGCCGGGTGATGCAGTTCGGCAAGTCCAAGGCCCGCCTCATCACCAAGGACATGCCCAAGACCACCTTCTCCGACGTGGCCGGTGCGCAAGAGGCGGTCGAGGAGCTCGAGGAGATCAAGGAGTTCCTCGCCGAGCCGGCCAAGTTCCAGGCGGTCGGCGCCAAGATCCCCAAGGGGGTCCTGCTCTACGGTCAGCCCGGCACGGGCAAGACGCTGCTCGCTCGGGCGGTCGCCGGCGAGGCAGGCGTTCCGTTCTACTCCATCTCCGGCTCCGACTTCGTCGAGATGTTCGTCGGTGTCGGTGCCAGCCGGGTCCGCGACCTGTTCGAGCAGGCCAAGGAGAACGCCCCCGCGATCGTCTTCATCGACGAGATCGACGCCGTCGGCAGGCACCGCGGCGCGGGCCT
>JACCVL010000253.1 GCA_013698185.1 Nocardioidaceae bacterium | reverse complement strand
GGCGGGTGGAGCTGCAGGTGGCGCGGCGTCATGCCCGGCAGCTGCGCGACCGGCTGCTGCGCGGCACCCGCCCCTGACGCGGCCGAGCGGCTACGCCAACGGAGACGTCGGACGTTCCTGGCGCTCGCCGTCGAGCCAGACGTCGACCCGCTCGTCATAGAAGCAGACCAGCCCGATGACCTTCTGGCTCTCCGGCAGCGGCGTGCGATACGTCCAGGCGACATCGTCGTGCACGGCACCGTCGATCTCGAGCGACCACCAGCTCGCCGACCCCTTGTACGGGCAGTGGCTCACCGTGTCCGAGTCGCGCAGCAGGTCGGTGCGTACGTCGGTGAGCGGCAGGTAGTAGCGCGGGATCAGGCTGGTCTCGAACAGGATCCGGGGCTGCGTGGAGTCGGCGACGGTGACCCCGTCCACCTCGATACGTACGTGCCGGGAGCTGGCGAGGATGTCGACCCGCTTGTAGGGGTCGCGCGGGTGCACGAAGACGGGCTCGTCCTCCTCCAGCCACTGGTCGACCGCAGCCCAGTCGATACGCACCAGGTCGCGCAGGGATGGCTCGGGCGAGTCGGGATAGCCCAGCGCGGCGCCGGCCAACGTCCGGTCGCCCACGACGACATCGAAGACGTGGCCGTCTCCGCGCGAGTCAGACCGTTGCACCGCGCCGGTGTCGACCAGTTCGGCGAGCACGTCGCCGCGGGGGAGGTAGTACGTCGGGTAGTACGGCTTCTCCCACACGAGCACCGGCGCCACGCTGTCGGCTGCAACCACCCCGCCGACCACCGCACGTACCCGCTTGGGTGAGGTCTGGATGCGTACGGAACCGGCGGGCTCGGTCTGGCTCATGGGCGGTCTCCCTCAACGAGTCGTGGGTCGTGTCGTACAACCTCCGAGCCCGCCGGTTGTTCCCCCTCGACGACGATCATGCATCGCGGTCGCCCGGGCCGCGGCCGTGCATGATCGCCGGTCGGCGGTCGCCGACCACGGGTAGCGTGCGCACGATGGAGGGCCCACAACCGCGCCGCGTACGGGTCACCAGCCCGCGTACGTCGGCGCAGCCACCGCGGCCGCGCGGTGGCACCCAGGAGATCGACGACCAGACCGGCCTCGGAACCGTCTACATGCGGTCGCTGCTGCGCACCCAGCTGCGCCTGGCGCTCAGCGTGCTCCTCCTCGTCGTCGGCCCCCTGGCGGCGTTGCCGCTGGTGTTCACCCTCGCCCCCGGCGTACGTGCGGTCTCGGTGATGGGGCTTCCGCTGCCCTGGTTGCTGCTGGCCGTCGTCGTGCATCCCGTGCTGGTGCTCGCCGGCTGGACCTACGCCCGCCGCGCGGAGCAGACCGAGCAGCAGTTCGTCGACCTGATCGAACGCTCGTGAGCCCGGCGGTCGGCTGGGTGGCGGTGGCTCTGGTGTCGGTGGTGACGCTGGCTATCGGTGCCTTCGGGCTGCGCATCAGCCGCACGACGTCGGACTTCTACGTCGCGTCCCGCTCGGTCGGCCCGCTGTGGAACGCCTCGGCGATCGGCGGAGAGTACCTCTCGGCCGCCTCGTTCCTCGGCGTCGCCGGGCTGGTGCTCGCCTTCGGTGCCGACATGCTGTGGTTCCCGGTCGGGTTCGCCACCGGCTACCTGGTGCTGCTGGTGCTCGTGGCCGCGCCGCTGCGCCGCTCGGGGGCGTACACGATCCCCGACTTCGCCGAGGCGCGGCTGGAGTCACCGGTGGTGCGCAGACTCGCCAGCGGACTCGTTGTCGTCGTGGGCTGGCTCTACCTGCTGCCGCAGCTGCAGGGCGCGGGTCTGACGTTGGGAACGGTGACCGGCGCGCCGGCGTGGGTGGGCGCGGTGCTCGTCGCCGCCGTCGTGGTGCTCAACGTGGTGTCGGGCGGCATGCGCAGCATCACCTTCGTGCAGGCCTTCCAGTACTGGCTCAAGCTGACCGCCCTGCTGGTCCCGGCAGTGGTCCTGGTGCTGGTGTGGCGGCGAGACGGCTCCCCGTCGCCGGCGACAGCCGGCCCTGGCTGGCTGCTGCCGTTGGCCGGGGGGGACCCGACCGACCTCTACCAGACGTACTCGCTGATGGTCGCCACCTTTCTCGGCACGATGGGCCTGCCGCACGTGCTGGTGCGCTTCTACACCAACCCGGACGGCCGGGCGGCCCGTCGTACGACGGTGATCGTGCTCGGCCTGCTGGCGGTGTTCTACCTGCTGCCGCCGGTGTACGGGAGCCTCGGACGGCTGTACGCACCCGATCTGGTCGCCCGGGGACGTGCCGATGCGATCGTGCTCGAATTGCCCGGACGGATGCTCGACGGTCTCGGCGGCGACCTGCTCGGGGCGCTGGTCACCGCCGGCGCCTTCGCGGCCTTCCTGTCCACGTCGTCCGGCCTCACCGTGTCGGTGGCCGGCGCGCTCAGCCAGGATGTGCTGACCCGCCTGCCGCTGCCACGCGAGCGACGCCTCGGTGGGGTGGCGGCGTTCCGGATCGCGGCGGTGCTGGCGCTCATGGTCCCGCTCGCCATCGCGCTGTCGACCCAGCGGCTGGCCGTGGCCAGCTCGGTCGGCCTGGCCTTTGCCGTCGCCGCCTCCACGTTCTGCCCGCTGCTGGTACTGGGCATCTGGTGGCGCCCGCTCACCGACGTCGGCGCGGTGGCCGGACTGCTCGCGGGTGGGCTTGCCTCGGGTGGCGCGGTGGTGCTGGTGATCGCCGAGCCCGACCGGGCCGGCTGGCTCGGAGCCCTGCTGGCCCAGCCGGCCGCCTGGACGGTCCCCACGGCGTTCGCGGTGATGCTCGCCGGTTCGTGGCTGACGCCAGGGCGGGTCGCGCCCGGCGTCGACCGCACCATGGTGCGCCTGCACGCACCGGAGGCGCTCGATCTCGACCGGGGCAGCTGGCAGCCGCGCTGAGCCAGCCCGGTTGGCCGAGTACCCGCGTGGGGCTCGTCGACCCCCTTGCGGAGCCGCAGTCGATCGTCGTGGTCAACCTCACCGCCGGTAGCTACGAGCGCTACGACGTTCCAGGTTTCAACCAGACCGCCATCTGGACTCCGGACGGGGACCAGTTGCTGACCGCGACCGAGGGAGGCTTCGGCGGGCGACTGCGGAACCTCGACGACGGCACGCTCAGCGACGTCGATCGAGCTGCCCGACTGAGGCCGCTCCGGTCCGGGCCACTGGGGATGTGTAGCGGGTCAGCTGAGCAGGTGCTCCCACGGCCGGTGGCCAGCGACGAGCCTGCCGATGTCCGCCGCCGACGTCGGCTCGGCCAAGACGAAGCCCTGCGCCTGCTGACACCCCGCGCTGCGCATGTACGCCAGCTGGGCCGCAGTCTCCACGCCTTCGGCGACAGCGTGCAACCCGAGCCCTGCTGCCATGGCGATGGTGGCGTCGATGATCGGGACGTGAGCACCGGCATGGTCGATCTCGTGAACGAAGGCACGGTCGATCTTCAGGTCGGTGACCGGTG
>JACCVL010000246.1 GCA_013698185.1 Nocardioidaceae bacterium | reverse complement strand
GGGCCCGGCGAGTACGCCGCGCGGCTGGCCGCCAAGTACGGCACCGACGTTGCGCAGGCCCAGGAGATGATCGACACGATGACCGCGGCGGCCGCCGCCGAGGGCCTGGACTTCCACTTCGAGCGGGCCGTGCGCGCCAACACCTTCGACGCCCACCAGGTCATCCACGCCGCGGCCGAGCACGGGCTGCAGGATGCGGTCAAGGAGCGGATGCTGCTGGCGTACTTCACGCAGGGCGAGGCCGTGGGCGACCGCGAGGTGCTGGTCCGCCTGGCCGCCCAGGTGGGTCTCGACGCCGATACCGTTCGCGCGGCGCTGGCCGGGCAGACCGCCGCGTCCGCGGTGCGCCATGAGGAGGCCGAGGCGATGAGGCTCGGCATCACAGGCGTGCCGTTCTTCGTCTACGACCGCTCGTACGGGGTGTCCGGCGCGCAACCTGCCGACGCGCACCTGGAGGTGCTGCGAAAGGCCTGGGCCGACAGCCATCCGCTGACGATGGTGGGGGACGGCGCCGCCTGCGGGCCCGCCGGCTGCGCGGTCTGAGGGGGCGGGCCGTGGCGACCACGGGAGTGCTCGGTCTGCACTTCGAGCCACTCGCGCAGTTCCGCCCGTTCGCCCTCGTCGCCTCTGGCTTCGCTCAGGTCGACCAACCGGTCGTCGGTCAGGTTGCCGGGTTGCACCGTTCGGGCGTCTCACCGGCGGCTCCGTTCGCCGCAGTGCAGACAGCCGTGACCGACCCGGCGGGCCCGCTTGCCATCGGGCTGGCTGACGATACCGCTGACGGGTCTGGCGACCACGTCCTCGCCGTCTACGAGCCCCGTCGGCTCAGGATCTCGCTACGGATCACGCGCGACGGCACGACGCACACGGTGGCCCGTCGCAGGGTGCGACTGCGGGCGCCGTTCCAGCTGGCCTTCGTGGTCTGCGAGAACCAGGTGACCGTCCTCGCCGAGCGCGGCGACGGTCAGTGGCGGGCGTTGTTGACCGAGCGTGACGGTGTCGCCCGGCTGCTCGACCTCCGCGACCCCGGCACGCTCGCCGGCTTGTCCTACACCTGGGGAACACCCGGTGACAGCGGTTCGGTCGGGTTCGGCCGGGTGCAGGCCGGGCCATTCGGCTACACCGGCCTGCGCGACCTGCATCTGGTGCAGCACGGCGACGGCCGTCCCTACCTCCGCGACGGCCGGGCCTATCTGACTGCCACGTGCGCCGGGATGGGATTCTTCCACGCCGCCCACTGGGGCGTCTTCACCCTCGACGTGGATGAGCCGACCTCGTTGCAGCCGGTCGCAAAGCTGTACTTCCGCCGCGACGGGTTGCTGCTGGGCGACCACGCCGGTCAGCTCGTCGTCGACGAGGACACCGCCAGCTGTGTGGTCGGGGTCAGCTCGTGGGGAGACTTCGGCCGCCCGGGTGGCCGCATCCACGTACGGCAGACCACCGCCTCGCTCGACATCCTGGCGGGCGTGCACGTGCTCGACACCGAGCCGGTCGCGCTGCCCACCGACGCCGGTGCCTGGGACCCCGCCCTGACCCGCATCGACGGCCGGTGGCACGTCGGCTTCGTGGAGAGCCCCAGCCAGGGCGACCCGTTCGACTTCCGCCCGGCTCTCGCGGTCGGCCCCCCCGGTGGCGGCCCGTTCGCCGACCTCACCCTCGTTGGTGCCGACACCAGCCTCGAACAGTGCGAGGGGCCGATCCTGCAGCGCATCGGCGACGAGTGGTCACTGCTGGCCAGCGACGGCAGGCACCGGGCCTACCGTGCGTACGACCTGTCGATGCGCCTGCGCGGCACGCTGGATGCCCCGTACGGCAACAACATCCCGCACCCGCAGCTGGTGCCGATGCCGGACGGCAGCTGGTTGCTGCTGACCTTCGACGGCACCCCCTTCGCGCCCAAGCGCCTCGGCTACGGCACGCATGGCGACGTGGTCGTCATGCGCGCCCACGCGTGATGGCCACTCACGGCCCCAGCGCTGGCTGCAGGATCGCGGTCTTCGGTGATCCGACGAGGGCTGGAGCGTGGTCGCGGGAAACCCAGACCGTGGACTGCAAGAACTCAAGAAATGCGCGGGCTTCGGCGACGCCGTCGAAGTCGAGGTCGATGACGACGTAGTGCGGATTGTCGACGGGTTGCTGTACGCGCTGGCCCCGAACGCCTGACTCGGCACGGAAGTCCGCGAACCGCTCGAACGCCTCGTACCAGGTGTGGATGTCAGCGATGCCGTGCTCGATGTGCAGTGTGACCACGGTGGGCCTCCGTCGCTCGTGGATGGTGCCTGCTGATGACGACTGTGGTGGCCAGGGGCCCCGCCGGCCATCCCAACTTTCTGGGGTTCGTGCTGGGCGTAGTTTTCGCACGTGTCCACCTCCCCCGCGCAGAAGTCTGCGAGGAGGCGCGTGGATCGGATCTGTGCGGCCACGGGGGACGCGAGGACGCTGCGGCTACGGGTCCTTGATGAGATGCGCGAGGCGGTCGGCTTCGACGCCTATGCCTGGTTGTTGACCGATCCGGCGACGGCGGTGGGCACGGCGCCGATCGCGGACGTCCCCTGGCTGCCCGAGCTGCCCGACCAGATCCGGTTGAAGTACCTGAGCGCCGTGAACCGCTGGACGGCCCTGGCCGGCGCCCCGGTGGCGCTGCTGCACGACGTGACAGGGGGCGATCTGTCCCGGAGCCTGGTCTGGCGCGATCTGCTGGTCCGCTATGACGTGGGTGACGCCGCATCGGTCGTCTATCGGGACCGGTTCGGCTGCTGGGGTTTTCTCGAGCTGTGGAGGTTGGGCAACGGGCGGAGGTTCAGCCACGCCGAGGCGGCCTTTCTGGTCGAGACGGCCGATGCGTTGACGCGGGCGCTGCGCCGCTGCCAGGCGGAGACATTCACCGTGCAGCCCCTCGGCGACCCGAGCCGCCGCGTCGGCCCAGCCGTCCTGCTGCTGTCACCTGGGCTCACGGTGCGCGGTCAGACCCCGGAGACCGCGGAGTACCTGCGCATGCTCGTCCCGACGGCTCGCGACCGGGCGCCGATCCCGGCAAGTGCCTACAACGTTGCAGCTCAGCTGCTGGCCGTCGAGACCGGCGTTGACGACCATCCGCCGTCCGCACGGGTGCACCTGCCGGACGGTCCATGGATGACACTGCGCGCTGCTCGCATTGGCGTCGGCGGGCCCGCGGATCAGCGGGACATCGCGGTGACCATCGAGGAGTCCTCGCCGGGGGAGCGGGTGGACCTGTTCGCGCGGGCTTTTGGCCTGTCCGGACGGGAACGCCAGCTGCTCGAACGCCTGGTGGCGGGCGACGACACCCGTGGCATTGCGGGCCGCATGTTCGTCTCGGAGCACACCGTGCAGGACCACCTCAAGTCGATGTTCTCGAAGACCTCGACCCACAACCGCCGCACCCTGCTGTCACGCGCCCTGGGCAGCTGAGAAGGTGATCAGGATGGCGAACGCGAGCCCGCGTCGGCGCTCGGCCGGGCAGACCCCAGGGCTCCGCACCGTGAGCCGGTAGGCTGCCCCCCGCAGCCACGGACGACCCCCGCAGCCACGGACGGTGTCACCGCAGTGGACCGTTTCACCCCGTACGGCGTCTCCCATCGGGTCGTGATCGTGCTGCTCCTGGTCGGCGCCGCCGCGCTGATCAGCCTGGGGCGGGCACGGCCCGACGGCGCCCCCGCTCGACGCGACGGCCGGGCGCTGGCGATGGCCATCCTCGCCGTGACCGTCCCGCTGCAGCTCGTCGCGCTGGAGCGGACGGATTGGGACGTCGAACGCTCGCTGCCGTTGCAGCTCTGCGACCTCGCGTCGCTGGTCGCCCCGTACGCACTATGGACGCGGCGCCCGTGGGCGGTCGCGGTGACCTACTACTGGGGGCTGACCCTCACCACCCAGGCGGTGCTCACGCCCGACCTGGCGTCGGACTTCCCCAACCCAGTCTTCCTGCTGTTCTGGGGCATGCACCTGATGGTGGTATGGGCGGCCTGCTACCTGACCTGGGGCGTCGGCCTGGTGCCCGCCTGGTCCGGCTATCGAACCGCAGTCGCTGTGACGTTGACCTGGGTGCTGGTCGTCTTCGGGGTCAACGCGCTGCTGGGCAGCAACTACGGCTACCTCAACGCCAAACCGCCCTCCGCGTCGGTGCTGGACTACCTCGGCGACTGGCCGCTGTACGTCGTCGCCGAGGCGGCCATCATCCTCACGGTGTGGGCGCTGCTGACCTGGCCCTGGGTCGACGGCGCCCGACATGCAGCGCATCAGCCCGGCTCAGCCGGCGAGTAGCTCGTCCAGGCGGTCGTAGCCCTCACGGACGCCTTCCTCCATGCCGCTGGCGATGAAGGCGTCGCGGTCGCCGAAGGAGTCGACCAGCGACGTGGCGATCAGCCGGGTGCGACCGTTGCCGAGGTCGGTGAATGTCATCTTCTCGAGCGCGACTCCGTCCGGAACGCCCTCGAAGGTGAAGGTTTGGACGATCAGTTCCGAGGGGCGCACCTCGTGGAAGCAGCCATGGAAGCCGAACTCGTTGCCGTCGCTGACGTGCACGTACCGGTACGAGCCGCCCGTGCGGCCGTCGTAGTGGTCGATCCGCATCTCGTGGCTGCGTGGCCCCAGCCACTGAACGACGAGCTCGGAGTCGGTGTGGGCCCGGAAGACCTTCACCGGCGGGGCGTCGAAGTCCCGCGAGATCCGTACGAGAGGCACGTCCGGGTCGGCGGCGATCTCGGTCTGGTGGGTGCTGGTGGTCACGACGGTGCTCCTGTCTGCGTTGATGGGGTCGGGGTGTCGACGTCATCCGGCATCGTCTGGAGGACGTCGTCGAGGCGGCGATAGCGCTCCTCGGCCTGGCGCCGGTAGCGCTCGATCCACGTGGTCATGAGGTCGAAGACGTCGGCTTCGAGGTGCACCGGGCGACGCTGGGCCTGGCGGCTGCGGCTCACCAGGCCGGCATCCTCCAGCACCTTGAGGTGCTTGGAGACGGCCTGCACGCTCACGTCGTACGGCTCGGCAAGCCCGTTCACGGTGGCGTCTGCGACGGCGAGTCTTGCCACCATGTCGCGCCGGGTGGGATCGGCCAGCGCCGAGAACACCCGAGACAGCGGGTCAGCAGGCACAGCGCCTCCTCGCTTGTTGTCAACCAGTCGGTTGAAGAGCAACCTACGAGACGACGCGTCGCGTTGTCAACCCACGGGTTGGCAACAACGCGAGGCACGTAACGCCGGGGCCAGAGCTAGGGATAGACGTGACGCACAAGTGAGCCGGGACTGAATGCTCGCCAGCGACCCTCGGGCTGGGCAAGCCGGTCCGCAAGCACATGCAGCACCGTCGGGTTGTGCGCAAGCCCGTAGTGGCTGCCGTAGACCTCGACGTTCTCGCGGCGCTTCCCCGGGCCCAGCAGGCAGGACTTCCACGGCACGATCCCGTCGCTGCGCGTGTAGACCGCCGTCGCCGGCACCCGCAGCGGGCCGGCCTCCGTCCAGGGCCGGGCGACCAGCGACGGAGCAACGTGCAGGTGAGAGAAGCGGTCGAAGAGCTGAGAGGTGGCGCGACCTCCCCGACCCGCCAGCCGCACCGGGCTGCCCAACGTCAGGATCTGACGGACGCTGCCGGGGGTCCTGCGTGCGAGCTCGTGGGCATACAGGCCTCCCAGGCTCCAGCCGATGAGGGTGACCCGGCCACCCGAGCTGTCGGCCAGCTGCGCCAGGCGTGCACGGAGCCCGGTCACCACCGTCTCGGTCGGTCCGACGTTGGCACCGATCTCCCACCCGTACACGGAGTAGTTCAGCCACGTGAGATAGCGGCGCAGTGACAGCGTCGACAGGTCGCCGCCGAACAGGCCGGGCAGCACCAGGACCGCGTGACCGTCACCTCGACGTCCGGCCGCGAGCAGCGGGGCCGCCGTTGCCGCAGCCGCCAGCTCGAGGGCCGCCCTGGGTGCCTCGCTGAGCAGCAGGTGGGCAGGAGGCGCTCCGCGGCTGGCCGGGCGGCGACGGGGAAGGGTGCGGGCGGCCACCCTAGGAGCCGGACCTGAGCGGACGGGTCTTGGCGTGACGGCACATCCCGGGATCCTCCCATCCCTACCCTGGCGCGGCATGCTGGCGCCCGGATGCGTGCAGCAACCTGTCGTGCCACAGTCGCG
The DNA here is from genome assembly GCA_013698185.1 of Nocardioidaceae bacterium. Taxonomy (GTDB): domain Bacteria; phylum Actinomycetota; class Actinomycetes; order Propionibacteriales; family Nocardioidaceae; genus JACCVL01. The sequence goes on along the minus strand of JACCVL010000246.1, from coordinate 8,489 downwards.
TCATGAGCTCCCCAGCCCCGGTCACCGTCGCCGGCTTCGCGCACGTCCGGCTGACCGTCACCGACCTCGCCCGTTCGCGGGCCTTCTACGATGCGCTGTTCGGCTGGGAGGTCGCCTACGAACTGCCCGACGACGCTGACGATGCAACGACACAGGCGCTCGGCTTCCTCTACGGCGGCATCATCTACAGCCTCCCCGGGGGCCTGTTCGGCCTGCGCCCGGTCGCGCCCGGCACCGACGCGTTCTCCGAGGACCGGGTCGGCCTCGACCACCTGTCGCTGAGCGTGGCCACGGCCGCCGAGCTGCAGGAGGCCGTCGCGACCCTCGACGCTCTCGGCGTCCACCACGAGCCGGTCAAGGACCTCGGCGACGCGTCGATCCTGGAGTTCCGCGACCCCGACGGCATCGCGTTGGAGCTGACCGCCCCGAACGCATGAGCTAGCCGCGCGTCAGCTCAGCAGCCGGGGTGAGCCGTCGTCGGTCGCGAGACGCAGGTCGGCCCGCTCACGGGTCCTCTCGGCGGTGAAGTGCACCTGCTCCTGGGCCGCCCACCGGTCCCAGTACGGCGCGAACGCGTCGCTGTCGCGCGCCAGGCCACGCGCCAGCCGTACGTCGAGGGATGCCTCGACCCACACCAGCAGGGCCAGGTGCGGCGCGCAGGCACGCGATCCCGAGGCCACCCCCTCAACCACGACCACGGGCGACCGTGGCACCTCGTGCCACTCGGCGTAGCCGCCGGCCACCCAGTCGTAGCGCCGCCACCGCGCAACACCTTCACCCGCCAGTGGCCCGAGCACCCACTCGAGCAGCCGCGGGACCGCATCGGCAAGCCCGTCCCAGCCCGGGAACAGGTCGTCCATGTGCACCACGGGTACGTCGTGCTCGCCGTCGCCGAGCCGGTTCGCGAGCAGGGCGGCAAGGCTCGTCTTGCCCGAGCCGGCCGGGCCGTCCACGGCGATCACGGCCGGGCGTCCGGGGGTGCCGCCGGCCGCGGCGGCGTGGACGGCAGCCACCAGCTCGACCGGCAGCGGCAGACCGACCTCGTCCGGCCGGCTCACAGCTGGTCGACCCGGGTCACCTCGACCACCGCAACGCCCGCCTCGTCGCTCGCGGCGAGGTCGACGACCGCGGAGATGCCCCAGTCGTGGTGGCCCTCGGGGTCGTCGAAGATCTGGCGCACCTCCCAGCGTGCAGGTGCCTCGGTGACCATCAGCAGGTGCGGACCCCGGGCGTCGGCACCGTCACCGAGCCTCTCGTGCTCGTCGTAGTAGGCCGCCATGGCCTCCGCCCAGGTCTCGGCGTCCCACCCGGCGTCGGCGTCCAGCTCGCCGAGGGCGTCCCAGCGCCGCCGCGCGGCCAGCTCCACCCGGCGGAACATGGCATTGCGCACCAGCACCCGGAACGCCCGGGCATTGGCCGTCACCGGACGCTCGGCCGCCACGGCGGGTCGCACCGCGACGACCTCGCCGAGCTCCGGCGACGTCAGCTGCTCCCACTCGTCGAGCAGGCTCGAGTCGGTCTGGCGCACCAGCTCGCCGAGCCACTCCACGACGTCGTCGAGCTCCCCGCTGCGCGCCGCCGCCGGGACCCCCGTACGCAGGGCGCGGTAGGCGTCGGCCAGATAGCGCAGCACCAGACCCTCCGAGCGGGTCAGCGAGTACAGCGCGACGTACTCGCCGAACGTCATCGCCCGCTCCCACATGTCGCGCACCACCGACTTGGGCGACACCTCGTAGTCGGCCACCCACGGGTGCCCGCCGCGGTACATCTCGTAGGCCGCCTCCAGCAGCTCGGCCAGCGGCTGCGGATGGGTGATCTCCTCCAGCAGCTCCATCCGCTCCTCGTACTCGATGCCCTCGGCCTTCATCTGCGCGACTGCCTCCCCACGGGCGGCGTGCCGCTGCGCCGACAGCACCGCCCGCGGGTCGTCGAGCGTCGCCTCGATGACCGAGACGGTGTCCAGCACGGACGTCGGCGACTCGGGGTCGAGCAGCTCCAAGACAGCCAGCGCAAACGTGGACAGTGGCTGGTTGAGCGCGAAGTCGGGCGGCAGGTCCACCGTCAGGCGGACCGTGCGCCCGTCGGACGCGGGCTCGGGGAGCCGCTCGACGACCCCCCCGGCGAGCAGCGCGCGGTAGGCGCCGATGGCGGTGCGGACGTGCCGGCGCTGGGCCGCGCGGGGCTCGTGGTTGTCGGTCAGCAGGTGCCGCATCGCGGCGAACGGGTCACCCGGTCGGGCGATCACGTGCATCAGCATCGAATGACTGACCCGGAAGTTGCTCGTCAACGGCTCCGGGTCGGACTCGACCAGCCGCTCGTGGGTCGCGCTGCTCCACGACACGAACCCCTGCGGCGGCTTCTTGCGCACGATCTTGCGCTGCTTCTTGACGTCGTCGCCGGCCCTGGCGATCAGCCTGGCGTTCTCGACCTCGTGCTCGGGCGCCTGCACTGCGACCGTCCCGGCGGTGTCGAAGCCGGCCCGCCCGGCCCGCCCCGCGATCTGGTGGAACTCGCGCACCTGCAGCTGCCGCTGGCGGACGCCGTCGTACTTGCTGAGGGCGGTGAACACCACCGTACGGATGGGGACGTTGATGCCGACACCGAGCGTGTCGGTGCCGCAGATGACGGCCAGCAGGCCCTGCTGGGCGAGGGTCTCGACCAGCCGGCGGTAGCGCGGCAGCATGCCCGCGTGGTGCACGCCGATCCCGTGCCGGATCAAGCGCGACAGCGTACGGCCGAAGCCGGCGGCGAAGCGGAAGTCACCGATCGCGGCGGCGATGGCGTCGCGCTGCTCGCGGCTGGCGACGCCGACGCTGGTGAGCGCCTGCGCCCGCTCGAGCGCCGAGGCCTGGGTGAAGTGGACGACATAGACCGGCGCCTGACCGGTGCCGATCAGGTCGGTCAGCGTCTCCTGCAGGGGGGTGCGTTCGTAGTAGTGGTGCAGCGGCACCGGACGCTCCGCCGAGGTGACCACGGCGGTCTCGCGTCCGGTGCGGCGGCTGAGGTCGCCGGCGAGGAAGCTGACGTCGCCGAGGGTCGCCGACATCGCCAGGAACTGTGCCTGCGGCAGCTCGAGCAGCGGCACCTGCCAGGCCCAACCGCGGTCCGGGTCGCCGTAGTAATGGAACTCGTCCATCACCACCTGCCCGACGTGGGAGCCCGCGCCCTCGCGCAGCGCCTGGTTGGCGAGCACCTCGGCGGTGCAGCAGATGACCGGCGCCCGCGCGTTGACGCTCGCGTCGCCGGTGAGCATGCCGACCCGGTCGGCGCCGAACACCTCGCACAGCGCGAAGAACTTCTCGCTCACCAGTGCCTTGATCGGTGCGGTGTAGTAGGAGCGGCGCCCGTCGGCCAGCGCGGCGAAGTGAGCGCCCAAGGCCACCAGCGACTTTCCGGAGCCGGTCGGCGTCGACAAGATCACGTTGCTGCCGCTGGCGATCTCCATCAGTGCCTCGACCTGCGCCGGGTACGGGTCGAGGCCGGTCGACGTCGCCCAGGCGGTGAAGGTGTCGAACACGGCGTCGGGGTCCGCGGCTGCCACCCCGGGCGTACGTAAGGCATCAACGAGCGGGGGCGATGGCATCGCGGCGAGCCTACCGAGCCGTCGCCGGCGGAGCTCAGCTACGCGGTGGCGGGCCCGTTGGCGAGCGGGATCATGCATTCCTGTCGCTGGAACCGCGGCAATGCATGGCCGCCCGGCGGGGCCGGCTAGCTGCTGAGCGGCTGGAACCGGCGCAGCCGCAGGCTGTTGGTCACCACGAACACCGACGAGGCTGCCATGGCCGCGCCGGCGAGCATCGGGTTGAGCAGCCCGGCCGCGGCGAGTGGGAGTGCCGCCACGTTGTAGGCGAAGGCCCAGAACAGGTTGCCCTTGATGGTCGACAGGGTGCGCCGCGCCAGCCGCACCGCATCGGCGACAACCCGCAGGTCACCGCTGACCAGCGTCAGGTCGGCGGCCTCGATCGCCACGTCGGTGCCGGTGCCCATCGCCAGTCCGAGGTCGGCCTGGGCCAAGGCGGCGGCGTCGTTGACCCCGTCACCCACCATGGCCACCACCCGGCCCGCGCGCTGCAGCCGGGCGATCTCGGCGACCTTGTCGCCGGGCAGCACCCCGGCCACCACATCGTCACTGGCGATGCCGACTGCTGCCGCCACCGACCGGGCCACCGTCGCGTTGTCTCCGGTCAGCAGCACCGGGCGCAGGCCCAGCGCGCGCAGTCGCTGCACTGCCTCTGCCGACGACGGCTTCACCCCGTCGGCGACCGCCAGCACCCCGCGCGCCCGCGCGTCCCACCCGACCGCGATCGCGGTGTGTCCCGACCGTTCGGCCCGAGCAGCGGCCTCCGCCAGCTGAGCGGGCACGTCGTGTCCGCTGTCAGCCAGCAGCCCGAGCCGTCCCACCACGACATCGCGACCGTCGACGGTGCCTCGGACGCCGTGGCCTTCGACGCTGGCGAAGCCCTTCACACCGGGCAGCGACCCGACCCGCTCACGAGCGCCGGCTGCGACCGCCCGGGCGATCGGGTGCTCGGAGGCATCCTCTAGGGCTCCGGCCAGCCGCAGCAGCTCGGCGTCATCGCCCCCCTCGGCGGCGACCACACCAACCAGCGCCATCTGGCCGGTGGTGACCGTGCCGGTCTTGTCGAGCACGACGGTGTCGATGCGCCGGGTCGACTCCAGGACCTCGGGCCCCTTGATCAGGATGCCGAGCTGCGCGCCCCGTCCGGTGCCGACGAGCAGCGCCGTCGGCGTGGCCAGACCCAGCGCACACGGGCAGGCGACGATCAGTACCGCGACGGCGGCGGTGAACGCGGCCTCGCCGCCCGCACCGATCGCCAGCCAGACCCCGGCAGTCGCGATCGCCAGCGCGATCACGATCGGCACGAAGACCGCCGATACCCGGTCGGCGAGACGTTGCACCGCTGCCTTGCCGCTCTGGGCCTGCTCGACCAGGCGGGCCATCTGCGCGAGCTGGGTGTCGCTGCCGATCCGAGAGGCGCGAACGATCAGGCGTCCTCCGGCGTTGACGGTGGCGCCGACGACCTCGTCGCCGACCCCGACCTCCACCGGAACCGACTCACCCGTGAGCATGCTGCGGTCCACCGCGGACGAGCCCTCGGTGACGACTCCGTCCGTCGCAATCTTCTCACCCGGTCGTACGACGAACGAGTCCCCGACGACCAGTTGCTCGATGCCGACCCGGTGCTCGCTCGGACCGCCCGGTCCGGCGCGCAGCACGGCCACCTGCTTGGCGCCGAGGTCCATCAGAGCCCGCAGGGCAGCGCCGGCCCGGCGCTTGGAGCGGGCCTCGGAGAAGCGGCCGAGCAGCAGGAAGGTCGTCACCCCGGCAGCGACCTCGAGATAGATCGCGGAGGCGCCGGCGCCGCGCTGCACGGTCAGGTCGAAATTGTGGTTCATGCCGGCCTCGCCGGCGCCGCCGAGGAACAACGCATACAGCGACCAGCCGAAGGCAGCACCGGTACCGAGGGTGATCAGGCTGTCCATCGTCAGGGCACCGTGGCGCAAGTTGGTCCAGGTGGCCCGGTGGAACGGCAGCCCGCCCCACACCACGACCGGCGCGGCCAGGGTCAGCGACAGCCACTGCCAGTAGGTGAACTGCAGAACCGGGACCATGGCGAGCAGCACGACGGGCACCGAGAGCAGCGCGCTGACCACCAGCCGCTGGCGCAGTGCATCGGCGGGCTCCGCCGGCTCGGCGGGCTGCTCGGAGGGAGGCTGCGGCGGCGCCGGAACGGCAGCGGTGTAGCCGGCCGCCGCCACTGCGGCGAGGAGGTCATCGGTGGCGACGGAGCTGCCGTGCTGCACCGTGGCCTTCTCGGTGGCGTAGTTGACCGTCGCGGTCACCCCGACGAGCTTGTTGAGGCGCTTCTCGACCCGCATCGCACAGGACGCGCAGGTCATCCCGCCGATCTCGAGCTCGACGCGTTGCGTCGCCGGCTCCGTGGTGGTGCTCATGCGCCGGGCAGACCGCTGCCCACCAGCTCGTAGCCGGCTTCCTCGACGGCTGCCCGTACGGCCGCCTCGTCGAGCGCCGTGTCGCTGCCGACCGCCACCTGGCCGGTGGGTAGGTCGACCGTCACGGCGCGGACGCCGTCGAGCCGGGAGACCTCCTCGCTGACGGAGGTGGCGCAGTGGGCGCAGGTCATGCCAGTGACGGTGTAGGTGCTGCTCACGGTGCTCATCTGCTGCTGCCTTTTCTCCGTGGGGATCTGGGGTCAGGAACGGACGAGGCGAGCGATGGCGTCGCTGGCCTCCTGGACCTTGGCGTCGGCCTCGGGGCCGCCGGCACGGGCCGCATCGACGACGCAGTGACTGAGGTGCTCGTCGAGCAGGCCGAGCGCGACTGACTGCAGCGCCTTCGTGACCGCCGACACCTGGGTCAGAATGTCGATGCAGTACTGCTCGTCCTCGACCATCCGCTGCAACCCGCGGGCTTGCCCCTCGATGCGGCGCAGCCGTTTGAGGTAGTCGTCCTTCTGCGAGAGATAGCCGCGCTGGGCGGTGGAGTCGGTCATGGCCTCGATGGTACCCCCCTGGGGTAAACGGTGAAAACTGGACCGAAAGGTCGCATCGCTGCGGCCCGGCAGGCAGCATGGGCGCCATGACTGCAACCGACCGCCTGCCGAGCCCACCCACCGACCACGGCCCCAGCCAGCTCGACGTCACCGAGTACGACGTGATCGTGCTGGGGGCCGGGCCGCCCGGAGAGAACGTCGCCTCCCGAGCTGCTGCCGGGGGCCTGTCGGTCGTTGTCGTTGAGGCCGAGCTGGTTGGTGGGGAGTGCTCGTTCTGGGCCTGCATGCCGAGCAAGGCGCTGCTACGACCCGTGGAGGCCCTCACCGACGCCCGCCGCATCGACGGCGCCCGGCAGGCCGTCAGCAGCGACATCGACGCCGCGGCGGTGCTGGCCCGCCGAGACGAGTTCACCCACAACTGGGACGACAGCAGCCAGGTCGACTGGCTGGACAGCGAAGACCTCCAGCTCGTACGAGGACACGGGCGGATCACCGGGGACAGGCAGGTCGAGGTGGTCGACTCGACCGGCGCCCGTGTCTCGCTCATCGCTCGGCACGCGGTGGTCGTGTGCGTCGGAAGCGTGGCCGCCACGCCGCCGATCGAGGGCATCGAGGACGTGGGTGCGTGGACATCACGCGACGCGACGAGCGCGGCAGAGGCGCCCGGCCGGCTGCTTGTCGTCGGCGGCGGGGTCGTCGGCGTCGAGATGGCCACCGCCTGGGCCGCGCTCGGTTCCCAGGTCACGGTGCTCGCCGCCGGGGAGCGTCTGCTTGCCCGGATGGAGCCGCAGGTCGCAGCGCTGGTGCACGGCTCCATGGACCGCGCCGGCATCGACGTGCGCACCGGGGTGCGGGCGACCAGTGCCCGCCGCGACGGGGGCGGCACCGTCACCCTGACGCTCGACGACGGCACCGAGCTGCGGGGCGACGAGCTGCTGCTCGCGGCGGGCCGGCGACCAACCACCGACGACATCGGGCTCGACCTCGTCGGTCTCGAGCCGGGTGAGGCCCTGCAGACCGATGACAGCATGCGGGTCGAGGGCGTCGACGGGGGTTGGCTGTACGCCGCCGGCGACTGTGCGGGCCGCGCCATGCTCACGCACATGGGCAAGTACCAGGCGCGTGTTTGTGGCGACGTGATCGCGGCGCGGGCCAACGGCGCCGAGGAGGCGACCGGGCGGTGGCAGTCGATGGCGGCCACGGCCGACCATGCGGCCGTCCCGCAGGTGGTGTTCTGCGACCCGCCCGCCACCAGCGTCGGGCTTACCGCCCAGCAGGCCCGCGACGCCGGGTTGACGGTGCGCGTGGTCGAGCAGGATCTCGGTGCGGTCGCCGGCGCCGTCCTGTACGCCGACGGTTACGAGGGCTGGGCCTGTCTGGTCGTCGACGAGGACCGGCAGGTGGTCGTCGGCGCCACCTTCGTCGGACCCGGCGTGGCCGAGCTCGTGCACTCGGCGACCGTCGCCGTGGTGGGTGAGGTGCCGATCCAGCGGCTGTGGCACGCGGTGCCCTCCTACCCGACCATCAGCGAGGCCTGGCTGCGGCTGTTGGAGGCCTACGGGCTGTGAGCAGGGACGTTGCGGCGCGTGGACTTGCGCACCGCCTCCCCGGCAGACACGATCAGCCGCACGTCTCACCGCGAGACATCGCCGCAAAGGAGCAGCCCATGAACACCCGCCTGATCGCGATCATCGCCCTCGTCCTCGTCGTCATCGTCTTGTTGGTGATCTTCACCCGCTGATCCGGCAGCGCCGCGCAGACGCAGGAACACGTCTGCGCGGCGAGCTGTTGAGCGGGGCATGACTACCGACGTCCGCAGGGCGAGCGACCGGTTCGCCACGCGCACCGGCTGGCTGGACTCCAAGCACTCGTTTTCGTTCGGGCCGCACTACGACCCCGATGACACCCACTTCGGTCTGCTGCTCGTCAGCAACGACGACATCGTCGCGCCCG
>JACCVL010000208.1 GCA_013698185.1 Nocardioidaceae bacterium | reverse complement strand
TGGTGGTCCCGCGCGGCTCCCGCCGCTGGCGGGTGCCCGCCTATGAGGCGGCGGCGCTCGTCGACGAGCTGCGCGGGCGCGGTGTCCGCTACGGCGCCGGGCGAGCGTTGTTGCCCCAGCGGCTGGCGCATGCGGTGCTGGTGCGGATGGAGACCGCGGGCGAGGGGCCGGACGACCGGGTGCAGGACGCGGTCGCACGCTCGCGGCCGGTGCGGGACTGGTGCAAGCAGGCGTGGCCGGTGGTCGAGCCGGTACGTACGGTGTTCCGGCTGCTCGGTGATCGCGAATTCCTGGCTGCGTGCGCCGACGGCGTCCTGTCGGCGACGGAGCAGAGTCTGCTCTCCTGGCCGTCGGCGCCGCGCGGACCGGGCTCGGCGCCGTGGTCCCTGGGAGATGCTGTGCTGGTCGACGAGGTCGCCGACGTGGTCGAGCGCCAGTCGAGCCGCGGCCACGTGGTGCTCGACGAGGCGCAGGACCTGTCCCCGATGATGCTGCGCGCGGTGGGTCGCCGCTGCTCCACCGGCTCGGCCACCGTCCTCGGCGACCTGGCCCAGGCGACCACGCCATGGGCCGCCACCAGCTGGCCTAAGGCGCTGGGCCACCTGGGCAAGCCGGGGGCACACGTCGAGGAGCTGACCCGCGGGTTCCGGGTGCCGGGTGACGTCATCGCGTTCGCGGCGCGGCTGCTGCCGGTCGCCGCGCCCGGGTTGGCGCCGCCGTCGTCGGTACGCCGCAGCGCCGGCGACCTGGCCGTACGCCGCTCAGACGACGGGCCGGCCGACGCGGCTGAGGCTGCCGGGCAGGCGTTGGCTTGCGAGGGATCGGTCGGAGTCGTCGTCCCCGACGCTGTGGTGCCCGTTGTCTCAGCGGCCCTGCAGCGCGCGGGCGTCGAGCATGCGGTGCTCGGCGACGGCGACCCCGCCGAGGACTTCGACGCCCGCGTCGACGTGGTGCCCGCGACGTTGGCCAAGGGCCTGGAGTTCGACCACGTGGTGCTGCTCGAACCGGCAGCCATCGTGGCGGGCGAGCCCGAGCACGTGGTGGGCCTGCGCCGGCTCTACGTCTGCCTGACCCGGGCGGTTACGTCGCTGACGATAGTGCACCAGCAGCCGCTGCCGGACCTGCTGTCTGACTGACCGCGCCGGCCGAGCGATCATGCATTTGCGTTGCTCGGACGACACGTATGCATGATCGCCGGTGCACGGGCGGCAGGTGACGTCGCGATCCCGCTCTGGACAGCGGTCGGGGTAAGCCTCACGCCAGTGCGGGCTGGGACAACCGCAACGTCCCCGCCTTAGCGTCCAGCCGGGCCCGCACGCCGAGCGGCACCGGACGGTTGTCGGCGACGTGACCGAACGGTGCCCCGGTGACGACCGGGACGCCGAGATCACCGAGCCGGTCCCGCAGCACGGCGTCGAGGTGCTGCTCGGGCACGGCATCGAACGACCCCGCCACCACCCCCCGCACCCCGTCGAACCAACCACTGCGCCGCAGCTGGGTCAGCATCGCGTCGATCCGGTACGACTCCTCCCCGACGTCCTCGATCACGACGATGCCACCCCGGGCCGACCGCGACGTCCGGGTCCCGAGGGCGGCGGTCAGCACCCGCAGGTTGCCACCGACGAGCACGCCGTCAGCCGACCCGGCACACAGCGTCCGCAGCGGTACGCCGGCGAACAGGTCGACCGCCTCGGCCGGCTCGAACAACAGCCGCCGTACGCGCTCGGCAGCCGCGGGCGGCGCCGCGCCCAGCGAGGTCACGACCGGACCGTGCACGCTGACCAGCCCGAGCCGGCCGTTGACGAGCTCGTGCAGCGCGGTCACGTCGGAGAAGCCCACCAGCAACCGCGGCGGGGCATCAGCCATCGCGGTGTGGTCGAGCAGGTCGACCAGCCGGTGGCTGCCGGAGCCGCCCCGAGCGCACCACACCGCGGCCACCTCGGGGTCGGTCCAGGCCGCCTCCAGGTCGGCGGCGCGCTCGACGTCGGAGCCGGCCAGATGCTCCAAGGTGGGATGACGGCCCAGCACGTACGGCCCCGGCCGCAGCTGCAGGCCCCAGCCGCGCAGCACCGCGAGCCCGCGATGCAACCGGTCGGGCGACACCGGACCAGCCGGTGACACCACCGCCACCACAGCGCCGGCCCGCAGCCGGGGCGGCCGCACTAGCACCTGGCCGAGCTTGCGCCGGCCGGTCGTCCGCACCCGTCGCTGCCGCAGCCCGGCACGGACCAGCCGGGCCACCAGTTCGCGGCTGTCGACCGGCTCGGCCCCCGCCGCGACGACCGCTGCGTAAGCCTCGGCGGGCACGTCGTAGTGGTCTCGGTCGAAGGCCTGGCGCGGCACGCCCAGCCCGGAGGCGAACGCGTGCAGCTCGGGCAGCGACTCGTCGCTGACCAGGTGTGACCAGAGCCGGCCATGCGCGGGCCAGGCCGGCGGGTCGACCAGGAGGCTCACGGCACCCATGATCGTGCACGTGGCACTGAGCGACGACCTGCGGACCCGGTGGCTGCAGCTGCTTCCGGACGCCGTCGGGCTGGGCGAGGCCCTGCTCGCTCGCTGGGACGAGCCGCACCGCCGCTACCACAACCAGCGCCACCTGCTGGAGGTGCTGCAGGCGGTCGACCTGCTGGCCGGCGAGGCCAGCGACCCGACGGCCGTCCGGCTTGCGGCGTGGTTCCACGACGCGGTGTACGCCGGGCAGCCCGATGACGAGTCCCGCTCGGCGGTGCTGGCGACCACCGCTCTGAGCGAGGGCGTCGAGGCCTCGCGTGTCGCTCAAGTGGCCCGGCTGGTCGAGATGACCCGCCAGCACGACCCTGCCGCCGACGATCGCGACGGGTGCGTGCTCAACGACGCCGACCTGGCGGTGCTCGCGGCCACGCCGGACCGCTACCGCGACTACACCGCCGCGATACGGCAGGAGTATGCCCACGTGCCGGACGAAGGGTTCCGACCCGGCCGCGCCGAGGTGGTGCGCACCCTGCTCGCCCGGCCGCGTCTGTTCCGGACCCGCTACGGCTACGAGCGCTGGGAGCCTGCGGCACGGCGCCAGCTGCGCCACGAGCTGCAGGCGCTGACCGGGAGCCGCTGACGCCGCGTCTAGCCGCGTGACCGGCGAGCAGCAAGCTCGTCGTCGAGGAGCAGCCGCCACGAGCGCACCAGCGCGGCGTCGACGTGCGCCTTGCCCCACGACCCTCCGGGACGGACCGCACTGGCGACGTGCACGCCGCCGACGCGAGCGCGCAGCAGCCACGGGACATGCTCGGGCAACACTCCGCCCGCGGCGATCAGACGCCGCGCGACCGCGGGGTCACGAGCCAGCTCGAGCAGCTGCGGATGTCCATGCTCAGCGTCGACGGACGAGCCCGCTGACAGCACGCCGTCGACCCCGGGCAGGCCGAGCACCCATCGCCAAGAGCGTCGGTGCTCCAAGGTGCGGTCGATCGCGCGCGAGAACGTCCAGGGGCAGGGCAGCTGTTCACCCAGGGCGGTGGCGAGCTCGACGTCGACCTCGAGTTGGTCGGTGATGAAGCCGGCGACGACACCCTCGGCGCCGGCGCTCACGTAGTCCCCCGCCAACCCCACCATCCGCACCAGACCGGCTCCCGTGGTGGTGTCACCACCATTCGCGTCGGTGGGCAGGCGCAGCAAGACCCGTACAGGCAGGTCGCTGGCCCGGACCACGTCGGCCACGGCGCCCGGATCGGGGGCGTGTGCCCGGTGCTCGCCGAGTGCGACGAGCATGAGCCGGTCCGCTCCGCCGGCCTCGGCCGCCTCGGCGTCGGCACGGTGCAGCACGCGCACCTCCAGCAGGGCCTCGACCATGCTGTGATCATCGCCCACGGTGGCAAGATCGTGGGTGTGACACCACGAGAGGCGTTGCTGCAGGCGCGGGCGCAGGTGCTGCACGACCTGCAGGCCCGTGGACTCGCCGACGCCGACTCGGTCTCGATCCTGGAGGCGAAGCTGGCCGAGCGCGGGTGGTGGGTCGACCAGTGGGCCGCCGGCATCGCCTACGTCGGTGGGCTGGTGGCCCAAGACGTGCAGGACGCGTTACACGACCGTACGGAGCGGTGGCCACGGTGCCTCGGCTGCGAGGTGAGCGTGGACCACTCGCTGCGCGTACAACCCGAGCTCGGCGCGGACCCTCATTGGGTGTGTGAGGAGTCCGGCACGGTGGTCGCCCCCGTGGGCGGGCTGTGACCCAGCCCGAGGCGAACTGCTCCCGCGGGCATCTCGACGTGCTCACACTCGACGTGTGCACGTCGAGACCTTCCGGCTCAGCGCCGAAGTAGGCGCCGCACCACGAGCAGCACCACGAGACCTCCCAGTGCGTACGGCCCGTAACGCCGCGCCAGCACCGGAAACACCGTCGCACCGAGGTCGAGCGCGACCTGCGACGAGGGCGGCGCTTCGGTGGGGCGGGGCGGGGGCGGGGTGGTCGGCTGCGTGGCTGGCTGGTCCGGCGGCCCAGCAGCAGGTTCGGGGGCCGGATCGGCCGCGGCCGGGCCGGTCAGCCGTTCGGTGAGGCAGTCGACGAACTGTCCGAGCAGCTTGTCGCTCACGTCCTGCATCAGCCCGCGCCCGAACTGTGCCGGCTTGCCGGTGACCGACAGATCGGTGTCGACCGCGACGGCGGTCCCCGTGCCGTCGGGAGTGAGCACCGCGCGCACCTTGGCCGCGGCGGTGCCGTTGCCGCGCTTGTCCTTGCCCTTGGCCTCGAAGCGCGCGGTGTGAGTGGCTTCGTCGCGTTCGACGAACGTGCCGGTCCCGCTGTACTGCAGCGAGACCGGGCCGAGCTTGACCTTCACGGTCCCGGCGAAGTCGTCCCCCTGCACCGAGGTCAGCGCGGCGCCGGGGAAGCACGGTGCCACCGACTCGAGGTCGTTGACCATCGCCCAGGTGGCGTCGACCGACGCCGGCACGACGAAGCTGTGCTGCAACTCCATCAGGCGCCCGCGGCGGCGAGCACGGCGCGGCGTGTGAGCACCGTGGCCAGATGACGGCGGTAGTCGGCGTCGCCGTTGGTGTCCGACGGCGGTGACGTGCCCTCGGCCGCCTGCGCCGCTGCGGCACGTACGGCGTCATCCTCGGCCGCCACCCCGATCAACGCCCGCTCGACCGCCTCGGCCCGTACCGCGGTCGAGCCCATGTTGGTCAATGCGACCCGCGCTTCGGAGATGCTGCCGCCCTCGACACGCACGGCTGCTGCCACCGCCACGATCGACCACTGCTGAGCCACCCGGGTGAACTTCTCATAGTGCCCACCCCACCCGTCGTGCGACGGGATGCGGATCTCCGCGAGCAGCTCGTCCTCGCCGAGCGCGGTCGTGAACAGATCTTCGAAGAAGTCCGCCGCGGGCACAGTGCGCCGGCCGCCGGGGCCGACCACGACCATCTCCCCGCCCAGGGCGAGCACCGGGGCCGGCATGTCACCGGCGGGGTCGGCGTGTGCCAGGGCGCCGCCGAAGGTGCCTCGGTGACGCACCTGCGGGTCGGCAACGGTGGCGGCCGCCTCGGACAGCACCCGCGCGTGCTGGCGCACCAGCTCGTGGGTGGCCACGTCGTGGTGCGAGGTCATGGCCCCGAGCACGAGGGTGTCGCCGTCCAGGCGGACACCGCGCAGCTCGTCGACCCGGCCGAGGTCGATGACGGTCTCCGGCGCTGCCAGGCGCAGCCGCAGCACCGGGATCAGGCTCTGACCGCCGGCGAGTACCTTGACGTCCTCGCCGGAGTCGCCGAGCAAACGCACGGCCTCGTCGAGCGTGGTCGGCGCGTGGTAGTCGAATCCTGCCGGGATCATCGGACGCCTCCGTCGTGCTCGGCCCCACCGGTGGGGAGCTGACCGCTGCCTGGTTGCGGGTCGGCGGCCTGCTCGCCGCTGACCACCTGGGCGCGAGGGGCCTCGCTGATCGGCTGCCCCTGGATCGACTGCCAGACCCGGTGCGGGGACAGCGGCATCGCGATGTCGTCGACGCCGAGGTGCCGCACCGCGTCGA
>JACCVL010000194.1 GCA_013698185.1 Nocardioidaceae bacterium | reverse complement strand
CGGTGGTCGCGCTGGCGCTGCTGGCCGGTGTGTTGGGTGCGCTGCTTGGCCTCGGCCCGTTGACCGAAGGCTTGCTGACGCTGGCAGCCGCGATGGGCATCCAGCTCGGGGTGGCGTCGGTCCGGGGCCGCGAGCTCGCCCGGTCGGCCGCGCGGCGCCCGAGCATCCACCAGATCGGGTGCGCGGTGGCCGACGGCCTGCAGGCCGCCGAGCTGTCCCCGGCAGGCGCCGACGCCGTGCGGATATCCATCGGAGCCACCGGGGAGTACCGCTGCTCGCTGACCGGGGTCAGCCAGGCGGTGTCAGAGCGCTTCGCCACCGCACTGGACGAGGTTGTCTCGCCGATGGCGGCACCGCGGTACGTGTTGCCGCGGTGGGTGGTCGACACACCCGTAGCCGGACCGAGCGGCCTGGTCACCGGCCTGGCGGCGGCGACCGGGTTGCTGCGACCCGCCGGGGAGGTGTGGTACCCGGTGCCGACCGCACTCGGCACCCGGGCCGACCGCGCCCAGGGCTTCGCCGCCGCCTGGGACCGCTGGGTCGGCGGGGGCGAGGCGGTCTACACCGGCAGCCCGCGGGGCGAGGGGGTGCTGGTCACCCATCGGGGCAGTGACCCGTTCGCGCTCACCACCGTGCTGCGGGTGCATTGGCGCTAACGAGGGTGCACTGGCGCTGACCCGAGCCGCGGTGCGGTCGGGTGCGTCCGAGCACCATGGCGCACCCGGTCTGCTGACGCTGGCGGCATCGACCGCGGCTGTCGCGGTCCTGGCTGGCTGCACGGCGGACACGACGGGCAGTCGGGCGCAGCCACCCCGATCGGTCCGTGACCTGGGGAAGGACTATGCGTTCACTGTCCGCGCGGGCTGCGGGGAGCGCGAAGGCTTCTCCGGCTATGACCGAGTCACCGTGCGCAACGGGAGGGTGGTGACGGCGACGTCTCTCGACCTCCCCACCGCCGTCATCCCCCCGCACGAGGCCTACAGCATTGGCGGATTGGTCGACCGCGGCAGGGCCGCCAAGGCGCAGGGAGCCGAGCACGTCGTGGTCCAGCGGTCGCGCGACAAGACGGTGCGTCGGGTTGTCATCGACCGGAACGTTGCGGCGATAGACGACGAGGAGTGTTACGCGATCAGCCACCTCGTCACGTCCGCGGAGGCCGCACCACGACGTGGCGACCGACTGCGGTCCTTGCACCCAGTGGCCCGCCGGAGCACCGACGGACGGATCTACCTCAGGACCCGAGACAACCGAAGCTGTCCGGCCAAACCGATCAAGACGACCCGGATCGGGACGGCCCGGCTCGAGGTTGTCCTCACCGACCACGCCGACTCCTACTGTTCGCAGCAGCAGGTCGCCTTCCGGTCACTGGTTCCCCAGCCGGACCGCAAGACGCACGCACAGGTACCTACGCTGCTGCTGCGCCGGGGTGGGGAACGTCTGGTTCTGCCGGTGCCGTGACGCCTTGGCGCGTGCGGAGCGGCATCACGTGAGGTGCTGTGCTCGGTGAACGGCAAACACCGCGCCTCGGGTATGCTTTCCTTACGAGTAGTAAGGAGGAAATATGACCTCCGCCACGGTCACTAGCAAGGGCCAGGTCACCATCCCGATCGACGTACGCACCAAGCTGGGCCTGCGGCCAGGGTCGCGGCTTGTCTTCGTTCCCACCGACCACGGGGGCTACGAGATCCACGTGCAGGCAGCGTCGATCCAGGATCTCAAGGGTGCCCTGCCGCCGCCGTCGCAGCTCGTCACCCTCGAGGACATGGACGAAGCCATCGCCGCCGGCGCCGGCGCCGCGGAACCTTCGCCGTGATCGGACTCGATACCAATGTCATCGTCCGCTACCTGGTCCAGGACGAGCCGGATCAGTCATCAACAGCCTCCGCGGTCATCGATGCGCTGACCGCGGAGGACCCGGGCTTCCTCAGCCTGGTCACCCTCGTCGAGCTCTACTGGGTCCTGCGACGCGCCTACAGGATCAGCACCGCTCGCTGTGCCGAGCTGATCGAGGGCCTCCTCAACGCTCGTGAACTCAGGATTGACCAGGAGTCGGTGGTTCGGGCCTCACTTGCCGCAAGACTCGGCGGCGTCGATTTCGCTGATGCCGTCATCGCCGAGCTCGGGCGAGTGGCCGGCTGCGACCACACGGTCACCTTCGACCGACGAGCCGCACAGTCGAACCAGATGCGACTCCTTGCCACCCCGTGAACCCAGTCGCCGACCCGTGCGTCAGCGCGTCAGCCCTCGGAGTTGTCACTGGGCGGCTATCGACGTCTACTTTCGAGCGATCTCCGCGACGACGTCCAGCTGACCCGCGTGCCGGGCGTACTCAGCCAGCACGTGGAAACAGATCCACTCGAGTGTCGGCGGATCGTCGCCGAAACGACCCCCGGCGGCGCCAGAGGTGTCCATCCCATGCTCATTGAGCACCGTACGCGTGCGCGAACCCAGGGCTCGAAGTCCGTCCGCAAGATCCTCGGCTGTGACGTCCCCGGGCACTTCCCACCGGGCATTAGCCCTCGTCTCACCGTTGACGTCATCGCTCCACGGCTCGGATACGTTCCAGTCCCCCCAGGGCATGTCCACCGTCTCGCCGAGGAAACCCCACACGAACCACCGCTGCTCCATGTGGAGGACGTGACTCAAAAGCTCCAGGGGTGTCCACCCACTGGGCAGGCGCGAGGTGCGCTGTACGTCCAGCGCCATGGACAGCACGACTCTGATGATGTCCTCACGCACCCAGTCGAGATAGTCGGCCCAGCGCACCGCTCCCGACGGACCTGCCTTGGCGGGCTCATGGAGGTCCCGGCTGACACGTTGATCGTTGCTCACCCGCGGGACCCTATTCCCAGTCGGGGATCCACATCGAACGATCGCTATGGGCGCTACAACCCGAGCACGAGCATGAGTGCATCGTCGACTCGCTGGATCTCCTCGAGCGTGAGGAAGCCCGCCGGCTCGGCCAGACGGTTCAGGTCGACCGTAGCGATCTGGTCGCACAGCACCAGGGTCCGCCGGTCGTTGATCTTGACGGGTGGGCGAAAGCTGGTTTCTCGGGCGCTGGTGCTGGTGAACGCGACGATCCAGGTGGTGAGGGTGAGCCAGTCCGGTTGCAGGACGACGGCGTACCGGCGGCCCCGAAGTTGTCACCGGCACAACGCGCTCTAACGCACTGTGCCGGTGACAACTTGGGGGTGGGAGGTGGCGTCGAACAGATGCGCCTCGAGCGCCGCGCGGTCAGGCAGGTCGGCGGTCGCGACGACCGCGCCGCTGCGTACGTAGTAGAACGCCGCGGCCACCTGGTCGAGCGCAAGGCCGTGCAGCTCGGCCCACGCCAGCCGGTAGATCGCCAGCTGGGTCGGGTCGGCGTCGGCGCGGCGGTTGGTCTTCCAGTCGACGATGTCGAAGCCGCCGTCGTCGCGGGCATAGACCGCGTCGATCCTGCCTCGCACGAGCCGCCCACCGATCGCCAGCTGGAACGGCGCCTCCACCGCGTACGGGACCCGCTCGGCGTACGGGCCGCGTTCAAACGCCGCAACCAGCGCGTCGAAGTCGGCGTCGTCGGTGATGTCGGCGTCGGCGCGACCGGGCAGATCATCGGGGTCGATCAGCTGCTGCTGGCCGAACCGGACCTCTACCCACGCGTGGAACCTGGTGCCGAACCGAGCCGCCGACGACGGGCGGCGCGGCATCGGGCGGGCCAATTCGCGGGCCAGCCGGTCCGGCTCGGTGGCGACCCGCATGGCAGTGCTGGCCGACAGCTGCTCGGGCAGGTCCACCAGCACCTCGTCGCCGGTGGCGCGGGCCGCCTCGGCCAGCAGCGTGTCGATCTCGGCATCCAGCACCGCCATGCTGGGGTCGTCTGGATCTTCGGGCTCGACGTCAGCGTCGGCTCCCCCAGCCAAGGCCCGTTCGACCTCGGCGGCGACCAGCCGTCGCCGCTCGAGCACCGGCTCGTCGAGCCGCCCGGGGAACGGCACGCTGGACTGCTGCTCGACGACTGGGTTCGGCGCGCCCTCGGCCGGTCCCGCAGACCAGTCGCCGCCGACCGCCTCGGCGTGCGGCCGCAGGGTCGACAGGTACGGCGACGGGCCGCGCGGATTCTTCTGAGTGCGGCCCCACCAGTGGCCACTGGCCACCACCAGCTCCTTGGCGCGGGTCACCGCGACGTAGGCGAGCCGCCGCTCCTCCAGCTGCTGCAGCTCACGGTGGGCCCCGGCGTAGGCGTCGCGGTCGGCCTTGGCCCACGACGACAGGGCGGGCAGCGCGTCTGCGTCGCCGCGCAGCGGCACCGGCACCGCGGCGGCGGTGCGCTCCCAGCGCGACCGCCCGGTCGTGGACGGGAACACCCCGGCGGACAGGAACGGGAGCACCACGGCTCGCCACTCCAGCCCCTTCGCGGCATGCACGGTGAGCAGTTTGACGGAGTCGGCCCGTCCGGGGTCGGCGACGCCCATGCCCTTGTTGTGCTCGAGCTCGGCGTCGAGGTAGGCCAGCAACCCGTAGAGCCCAGCACTGAGGTCGGTGCCGGCGAAGTCGGCGACCGAGTCGACGAACAGCGCCAGGTTGTCGCGGGCCAGCTCGGCGGCCGGACCGGACTCCACCGCCAGCTCGACGTCGACCCCGAGCGTGTCGATGACGCGGCGGACCAGGTCGACCAACGGGTCGCCGGCCGCCTGCCGCAGCGCCGTGAGCTCGGCGGACAGCGCGGCGAACCGTATCCGCGCCTCGGCGGAGAAGCCGCGTGCACCGGGGTCGTCCAACGCGTCGGACAGCGACACCACCTCGGTGTGGTCGACACCGGAGACGGCCGCTTCGAGCCGGGAGTGCAACCCGGTGCCGCCGAGGCGGTCGGTGCGGGCGAGCTCGCGGGCCCGGGCGCCAAGCAGGGCCAGGTCACGCGGGCCGATACGCCAGCGGGGCCCGGCGAGCAGCCGCAGCAGGTCGGCGTTGGCGGTGAGCGACGACAGGCACCGCAGGGTGGCCAGCACGTCGGCGACCTCCGGCTGGGTCAGCAGTCCGGCGAGTCCAACCACCTCGACAGGGATGCCTCGGCCGCGCAGCCCGGCGGCGAGCGCGCCGCGTTCGTTGCCGTCGCGTACGAGCACGGCGATGTCGGACCAGCTGCCCGCCCCATCCTCACCTGCAAGCCATGCGCCGAGCCGCTGCACGTCGTCGACGACCGCGGCGACCTCGTCCACGACCGTGTGGTGCAGGCGTACGCGCAGTCGGCCGGCCGCCGCATCGAGGGGGGCGACCAGGGGCTCGGCGCCATCGTGCACGGCGTAGAGCGGCCCGGCGATGTCGTTGGCGGCGGTGAGCACGCGGTGGGCGCAGCGACGGTTGACCGACAGCGCGAAGCGCCGCGCGGCGCGGCCATCGGCGCGCGGGAAGTGGGCCGGGAAGCTGTCGATGTTGTCGACCGAGGCGCCGCGCCAGCCGTAGATCGCCTGGCAGGGATCGCCGACAGCCGTCACAGGGTGTCCCCGCCCCGCCGCCGACGCGGTGCCCGCGAACAAGCCCTGCAGCATCCGGCGCTGCGACACCGAGGTGTCCTGGTACTCGTCGAGCAGCACCACCCGGAAGCGGTCGCGTTCCAGCGCGCCGACCGGCGGGCAGCGCTCGGCGAGCAGTGCTCCGCGCGCCATCTGGTCGGCGAACTCGACGACCCCGGCGTCGGACTTGGCCTGCCGGTACGCCTCGACAAGGTCGAGCAGCTCGTCGCGTACGTGGGAGGCCACCGCGACGTCGAGCACGTCCCTGATCTGCTTCTCCTCCGCAAGCTCCAGCCGCAGGTCGCGGTCGAAGGCGCGCACGTCGTCGATGTCGACCAGGTGGTCGCACAGCTCGTTGTCGAGGCCGATGACCTGGCTGATCAGCGTCGGCATGGAGATCGACAGATGCTCGCGGACGCCGCGGAACGACCCGATGGCGCGCGCCGCGAGCTGGTAGCGGCTGGCGTCGGCCACCAGCCGCAGCTCGGGCTCGAAGCCGAGGCGCAGGCCGTGCTCACGCAGCAGCGCCCCGGCGTACGCGTGGTAGGTCGCTACGGTCGGCTCACCGTGCTGCTCGAGCAGGCCGGGAACGCCGACGCGGGCGGCGAGAGCCTGGAGCCGGGACCGGACCCCGCCCCCGAGCTCGGCCGTCGCCTTGGTGGTGAAGGTCAGGCCGAGCACCTCGGCGGGCTGCACCTGGCCGGTGCCCACCAGCCACACGACGCGCGCGGCCATCACCGTGGTCTTGCCCGAGCCGGCACCGGCGACGATCACGCCCGGCTCGAGCTCAGCGGTGATGGCGGCGAGCTGTTCGTCACTGAGCGGCATGCCGAACAGGTCGACGAGGTCGCCGACGCCGCGCAGGGCGTCGAAGCGGGCGGTCGGCGCCGGGGTAGTGGCGGGCTGCGTGCTCACGGGGCATCGGGGCCGGTGCCGGTGCCGTGGGCGTCGTCGGGCTCGCCGAGCAGGGTGCGGCCGTCGGCCTGCGCCGGACAGCAGGAGCGGAAGTCGCAGTGCCCGCAGATCGGACCCGTGCGGGCCACGAAGGACTCGTCGCGGATCGTGACGACCGCCCGAGCCAGCTGCGCGTCTGCGGGCAGTGGCTGGTCGTCGCCGGGCGCGGGTTGATGCTGCACCTTGGCGCCGGACTTGAGTGCCGCGCGCAGCTGCACCAGCTCGGCTCCGCCGGACTCGACGGGCCGGCCCGCGAGCTCGTCGAGCGCGCCCGCCCGTACGGCGACCTGATAGACACCGAGCTGCGCGTGCTGCTCGACGTCGGCGGCGCTCGCAGCGTTCTTGCCGGTCTTGAGGTCGACCACGACGGCGCGGTTGTCGCCGTCGAGCTCGACCCGGTCCATGGAGCCGCGCAGCACCGCCGAATCGGCCCCGGCGGGTACTTCGACCTCGAAGCCGACCTCGGCACCGAGCGGCGTCCGGCCCCGGTCGGCTGCGTGCCAGGCGATGAAACGGTCGAGGGCCTTGCCGGCCTCGGCCCGCTCAGCCGCACTGGCCCAGGACACCGGGAACTGCAGCTCGCCCCAGACCCGGTCGAGCTCGCTCAGCAGCGCGTCGGCGTGGGCCGGTACCTCACCGTCGAGCACCGCCGCGGCCAGCGCGTGCACGATGCTGCCGAAGCCCTGGGCACTGGTGCTCTGCTGCTCACCGCCGGCCTCTCGGGACAGGAACCACTTCAGCGGGCACTTCTCCAACGTGTCCACCGCACTCCCGGACAGGGCGACCGGCTCACCGGCGGGGCGGACGGGTACGTCGGTGCCGGACGGCTCAGCGACACCCCACCACCGCGTCGGCTCGGCAGCGGGAACGGCGCCGGAGCCGGCCAGCCGCGCGATCCGGCGGGCCAGGGCGACGCGTAGCTCGGGGTCGTCGGTGTCCTCGGCGCGCGACCGCAGCTCGCTGAGCAGGCCCCGCAGGGACAACGGGCGCCGTGGTCTCGGCTCGGGCTCGCCGACGTCGACGCCGAGGTCGGCGAGGAAGCGCGAGGGCTGCTCGCCGGCCTCGCGGGCGCCGCGTACGGCGGTGACCACCAGCCGCTGCTGCGCCCTGGTGACCGCCACGTAGAACAGCCGGCGCTCCTCGGTGAGCAGCTCGGACACCGACGGCAGCGCCGGGAGCTCGCCGTCGGGCCCGAGCAGGTCGGTGCCTAGCAGCGTGCCGCGGCGGCGCACGGACGGCCAACTGCCCTCCTGCACACCGGCCACCACCACCACGCGCCACTCGAGCCCCTTGGACCGGTGTGCGGTGAGCAGCCGCACCGCGTCGCCGCGGACGCCCTGTTCGGCGAGAGTGTCGGCAGGGATCTGCTGGGCGTCGACCTCGTCGAGGAAGGCACCGAGCCCTCGGTGCCGGTGGCGCTGCTCGGCCCGTGCGGCCAGGGCGAACAGCTCGACCACGGCGTCGAGGTCACGGTGTGCGGCCCGGGACGTGGCCCCTGCCGCCTCGCTGCTGCGCTGCAGCCGCCGCGGCCAGTCGGTGCCGTCCCACACCTCCCACAGCACGTCCTCGACGGGGACATCGGCCGCAAGGCGATCGGCGGCCCGGCCGACGAGTGAGGCGATGCGGTACGCCCGCTGCGCGTCGCCGTGGGCATCGCGCGGCAGGCCCGCCAGCATGTCGGGGTCGGTCACCGCGGCGGCCAGCAGCTGGGCGGAGGCCAGCGGCGGGCGCCGGCCCTCGTGCTCGGTCCGGTCGCGATCGCGCAGCGCACGTGACAGCCGACGCACGGCAGCAGGACCGAGACCCGCCAGCGGTGAGGTCAGCAGCGCCTCGACGTCGGCGGGAGCCAGCGGCGGTCGGTGGTCGGAGGTCGGAGGTCGGTGGTCGGCCTGACGGCTGCGGCCGGCTGCCACGGACTCGGCCATCCGCAGCACCCGCAGCAACGTCTGCACGGCGGGCTGGGCTCGCAGCGGCACCTCGTCACCGGCGACCTCAACCGGCACCCCGGCCGCTGACAAGGCCCGCTGCAGTCGGGGGATCGACTGCACGCCCGATCTGACCAGCACGGCCATCTGCGACCACGCGACCTCCTCCTCGAGGTGGGCACGACGCAGCAACAGCGCGATGTGCTCCGCCTCGGCAGCAGGTGAGGTGAACGTGCGCACCTCGATCCGACCGTCGCCGTACGGCGGGGCAACGCTGGCGGGCTCGCGGAAGCGCAGGAACGTGTCGTGGTCGAGGCTGCCCGGCACCGGCAACGGGCGCACCACCGACCGCGACGCCGCCAGCAAGGTCGAGCCGAAACGGCGGGTGCTGCGCAGAGCCGCCGACGGTGCCGGCTGCCCGGAGCGGGTGCGGAACTGTGCCGGGAACCGCAACAGGCCGCGGACGTCGGCGCCGCGGAAGGCATAGATCGACTGGTCCGGATCGCCGACGACGAGCAGGTCGCGCCCGTCGCCGGCCAAGGCCTGCAGCAGCGCCACCTGGGCCGGGTCGGTGTCCTGGTACTCGTCGACGGCGACGAAACCCAGCTCGCGGCGCAACACCGCCCGGTTGACCGGGTCGGAGGCGACGATGGTGGCCCGGTGCACCAGCTCGGCGTAGTCGAGCTGGTGCTGCTGGTCGAGCACCTCCAGGCTCTCGGCGAAGAACTGCCCCGCGGCCACCCACTCGGCCCGGTCGTGCCGGAGCCCGGCGTCGACCAGGTCGGCCGGGTCCAGACCCAGTGAACGCGCCCGCCCGATGAGCCCGCGCAGCTCGGCGGCGAGGCCGCGGGTGGCCAATGCCGGGCGTACGCTCGCCGGCCACTCGACCCGACCGGTCTCCCGACCGCCCTGCAGCAGCTCGCGGAGCCGTACGTCGTGCTCCGGCGCGGACAGCAAGGTGGGCGGGTCCGCGTACAGCTCGGGATCGTCGAAGCGGCGCACCAGCGCAAAGCAGAATGCGTGGAAGGTGCTGGCGAGGACGCCGGTCGTGGTGCGGCCGAGCCGGGCGCCGATGCGGGTGCGCAGCTCCTCGGCGGCCTTGCGGCTGAAGGTCAGGACCAGCACCTCGCTGGGGGCAAGCCCGCGTCGCTCGATGCGCTCCACCACGCTCTCGACCAGGGTGGTGGTCTTGCCGGTGCCCGGCCCGGCGAGCACCAGGAGTGGGCCGCCGGGATGGTCGACGACAACCTGCTGGTGCGCGTCAAGCACTGGCGCGGGGGCGCGCCCGGTGTGAGCCGTGGCGCGCAGTTGGTAGGTCGGCACAAGCTGCACTCAAACAGACGGTGCCGACAGCCGCGGCCCCGGCGCCTCCCCGTCATCCGCGGATTCCGGTCGCGTCATCCGCGGATTCTGGTCGTGCGATCCGCGGATTCTGGTCGCGCCGCGCAGGGCGCTCGCCATGGAGCCGCCGCGGTGAGGTCCACTCCCACCACTCGCCCGTCAGTACCGACGCGCAACGGGGTGCCCTCGGTGCGGTAGCGCGCGATCGCCTCCCGCCGGAGCGCGGGCGGCAGGCTGCCGTCGGCCCGCACCACCCGCCACCACGGCACCGCCGCGCCATGGCGGGCCAGCACCATGCCGACCCACCGTGGCCCACCGAAGCCGACGGCGTGGGCGAGCAACCCGTACGTCGTGGCTCGACCGGGCGGCACGGCCTCGACGAGGTCGAGCACGTGCTCGATCAGCACCTCACGGTCCACGGTTCTCATGCCACCACAACCCGCGGATGACACCACGACAACCCGCGGATGATCGAGGGAGGGGGGTGGGGGTGGGGTCAGGGTCAGTAGGCGGGCTGGGAGGGGTCGATCTGGTTGACCCAGGCCGCCACACCGCCGCCGACGTGCACCGCGTCGGCGAAGCCGGCGCCCTTGAGCACCGCCAACGCCTCGGCCGAACGCACGCCGGACTTGCAGTGCAGCACCACGGGCTTGTCCTGCCCGAGCGTGCCCAGCGCCTCCCCGGACGTGAACTCGCCCTTGGGGATCAGGACCGAGCCGGGGATCTTGTTGATCTCGTACTCGTTGGGCTCCCGCACGTCAACGAGCACGAAGTCGCGCGAGCCCTCGTCGCGCTCCTTGAGCATCGCCGCCAGCTGGGTCACCGAGATGGTCGATCCCGCAGCGGCCTCGGCCGCGTCGTCGCTGATCGCCCCGCAGAAGCTCTCGTAGTCGATCAGCTCGGTGACGGTCGGGTTCGCACCGCAGACGGCACAGTCGGGGTCCTTGCGGATCGAGAGCTTGCGGTACTCCATCTCCAGCGCGTCGTAGACCATCAGCTTGCCGATCAGCGGCTCACCGATACCCACCAGCAACTTGATCGCCTCGTTGACCTGGATCGACCCGATCGAGGCACACAGCACGCCCAGCACACCACCCTCGGCGCACGACGGCACCATGCCCGGGGGCGGGGGCTCCGGATAGAGGCAGCGGTAGCAGGGGGCCTCGCCGCCCGGCGCCGAGGCCCAGAAGACCGACGCCTGTCCGTCGAAGCGGTAGATCGAGCCCCACACGTACGGCTTGCCGAGCAGCACCGCGGCGTCGTTGACCATGTACCGGGTCGCGAAGTTGTCGGTGCCGTCAACGATGAGGTCGTACTGCTCGAAGATCCCCATCACGTTGTCGTTGTCGAGGCGCTCCTGGTGCACGACGACCTGCACGTACGGGTTGGTCTCGGCGATGGACTCCTTGGCCGACACCGCCTTGGGCTTGCCGATGTCGCTCTGCCCGTGGATGACCTGACGCTGCAGGTTGGACTCGTCGACCTCGTCGAAGTCGACGATGCCGAGCGTGCCCACCCCGGCCGCGGCCAGGTAGAGCATGGCCGGGCTGCCGAGACCGCCGGCGCCGATCACCAGCACCCGGGCGTTCTTGAGCCGCTTCTGTCCGGTCATCCCGACGTCGGGGATGATCAGGTGCCGGCTGTAGCGGCGGACCTCGTCGATGCTCAGCTCGTCGGCGGGCTCGACGAGTGGCGGCAGCGCGGTGGTCGACACGAGAAGGCCTCCAGAGGGCGTACGGGGCACCCGGTTTCGCCGGTGCGTCAGACACCACGATGCAACCATCGGATCGGTCGCGGTGTTCCTCGATGATGACCCTCGAAGCAGCCTGGCGGCACCGTCGCCCGGGTCGTGGGACAGCTGGCCGTACCTGTACGCGGTTAGGATCGCCCATCCGGGCATCGACGCGGCCTGGCGGCAAGAAGGGTTGGTCCGCACCCGTGAGCGACACCTCCGCACCTCCGCAGCAGCGACGCGGGCGGATGGCCCGGCCCGCCCGGCGTGTGCAGCTGCTGGACGCCGCGCTGGAGGTGTTCGTCGCGCAGGGCTACCACGCTGCGGCTATGGACGACATCGCCGACCGGGCGGGGGTGTCCAAGCCCGTGCTCTACCAGCACTTCCCCGGCAAGCTGGACCTCTATCTCGCGCTGCTCGACAGCTCGTGCGAGGCCGTGGTCGGGTCCGTCCGCTCGGCGCTGGCGGCGACCGCGGACAACAAGGAGCGCGTGGCCGCCACGGTCGACGCCTTCTTCACCTACGTCGCCAACGACAAGGCGGCCTTCCGGTTGGTCTTCGAGTCCGACCTCACCCAGGAGCCGGCCGTACGGGAGCGCGTCGAGCGAGTGAACGCCGAATCGGCGACCTTGGTGGCGGCGGTCATCCGTGACGACACCGGGCTGCCGGACGCGGCGTCGCAACTGTTGGCCGTGAGCCTCGTGGGGATGGCCCAGGTGAGTGCCCGCTACTGGCTGGCCGGCGGGATCGAGGTCTCGCAGGACCAGGCCGTGGAGCTGGTGACGGCCCTGGCGTGGCGCGGCATCGGCGGTTACCCCAAGGCCGGGTCTCCCGAGGCGCCGAGGGCCATCGGCTGAGCCAGTGGCTACAGTCGGACACACGTAGGTAGTCACCCCACTCGTTGAGCAGGAGGCCTCGTGGAGGTCAGGATCGCCGTTCAGCACACCAGCCGCGAGCTGGTGCTCGAATCGGCACAGACCGGCAAGGAGATCACCGAGGCCGTCCAGGCGGCGCTGAGCTCCGATGACGGCCTGCTCGTGCTCGCCGACGAACGCGGTCGCACCGTGATCGTGCCCGCGGACCGGCTCGCGTTCGTCGATCTCGGCGAGGAGTCCGTGCGCAAGGTGGGCTTCGGCAGCCGCTAGCCCGGGCCCCGAACCGCCCTTTCGGAGGCGGCCCGGTGCACACCCCTGAACGACACCGGTGTTTCGCGCGCCCGGAAACGGGCACCGAACTGACACAATCAGGAGACCTCATCACCGAGGTCTCCGGGCAGAGATCTTCAGGAGGCAACATGGAGTGGATCGGCACCATCATCTTCGGAGCCATCATCGGGCTGTTGGGCAAGTTCGTCGCACCGGGCGACAAGGACAACATCCCGATCTGGCTCACCATCGTTCTCGGCATCGTCGGGGCGCTGGCCGGTTACGCCATCTGGGGTGCCATCTCCAGCGAGGGGAACACCGGCGGCATCGACTGGATCCGGTGGATCATCTCGATCGCCGTGGCCGCGGTGCTGGTCATGATCGCCTCCACGATGATGGGACGCAACACGACCGCTCGACGCTGACCGGTGTGCGGCCAGCCGGCCGGGACCGACGACGGGGCTCCGCATCTGCGGGGCCCCGTCGTACGTCACGACGACAGCCCGAGGGCGGCCATGCGTCGCGCGTGGTTCTCCGTCAGCCGCACGAACATCCGCCCGATCGCGGCCAGGTCCATCCCGGGGCGGTCCACGCCGCCGGCCAGCAGGGCGGCCAGTGCGTCGCGATCGGCGGCCACCAGCTGGGCCTGGCTGAGCGCCTCGCCCACAAGCCTCCGGCCCCACAACGCCAGCCGGCCACCCACCCGCGGGTCGGCGGCGATCGCCGCCCGCACCCGCTCGACGGCGAAGTCGGAGTGCCCGGACTGGTCGAGCACGTCAAGGATCAGCGTGCGGGTCGCCTCGTCGAGGTAGGCGGCGATCTCGCGGTAGAAGTCTCCGGCCAGGCCGTCTCCGACGTAGGCCTTGACCAGGCTCTCCAACCACGTGCGCGGCGCGGTGTTGGCGTGGAACTGGTCGAAGGTCGCACGAAACGGCTCCATCGCGGCGTACGGCTCGGCCCCGACCTCGGTGAGCCGGTCGCGGAGCTGGATGAAGTGCCCCAGCTCGGCGGCCGCCATCGACGCCAGCGCAACCTTGTCGGGCAACGTCGGTGCCGTGGCCGAGTCCTCGGCCAGCCGCTCGAAGGCGATCAGCTCGCCGTAGGCCAGCACCCCCAGCAGGTCCACGACGGCCTCCCGATAGGCCGGGTCGGCCAGCGGACCGCCCTCGCCGGGTCCCGCCGGCTCGGGAGCCTCGGGGGTCGGCAGCACAGGCGGCAGCACAGGCGGCGACTCGGGCGGTGGGTCGGACACGGGCGAAGCGTAGCGAGGCAGATCGCTAGACTGCCCTCGCCACCCATGGCCATCTCGCCGCGTGAGCGGCACCACGGAACGAGGACATCCTGACCACCTTCTCCGAGCTGGGCGTCATCGCCGAGATCGCCGAGGCGCTCGCAGACGTCGGCATCGTCGACGCCTTCCCGATCCAGGAGATGACACTCCCGATCGCGCTCACCGGCACCGACATGATCGGCCAGGCCCGTACCGGCACCGGAAAGACGCTGGCCTTCGGCATCCCGGTGCTGCAGCGCACGGTCGCTATGCACGACCCCGACTACGCCGAGCTGGTCGCGCCCGGCAAGCCGCAGGCACTCATCGTGGCGCCCACCCGCGAGCTGGCGCTGCAGGTGGCGGGTGACATCGAGACCTCCGCCAAGCGGCGCGGGACCCGCAGTGTCACCATCTACGGCGGCGTCCCGTACGAGCCGCAGCTGGAGGCGCTGGAGAACGGCGTCGACGTGGTTGTCGGCACTCCCGGCCGGCTGCTCGACCTGAGCAACCGGCGAGCGCTCGACCTCGGCCACGTCAAGGTGATGGTGCTCGACGAGGCCGACGAGATGCTCGACCTGGGCTTCCTGCCCGACGTGGAGAAGCTCATCGCCAAGACCCCCGAGACCCGCCAGACCATGCTCTTCTCCGCGACCATGCCTGGCGCGATCGTGTCGCTGGCCCGCACCCACATGCGCCACCCGGTCAACATCCGGGCGGAGTCCGGCGACGAGTCGGAGATGGTGCCGGCGACCGCGCAGTTCGTCTTCCGTGCCCACGACCTCGACAAGCCCGAGGTGATCGCGCGGATTCTGCAGGCCGAGGACAGTGGCAAGGTCATCATCTTCACCCGCACCAAGCGCCAGGCCCAGCGGGTCGCCGACGACCTGATCGAGCGGGGCTTCCCGGCCTCACCCCTGCACGGCGACATGGCCCAGGTCGCTCGAGAGAAGGCCATGGCGCGCTTTCGCGAGGGCAAGACCCCCGTGCTGGTCGCCACCGACGTGGCGGCCCGCGGCATCGACGTCTCGGGCGTCACCCACGTCATGAACTACCACTGCCCCGACGACCACAAGACCTATCTGCACCGCATCGGCCGCACCGGGCGCGCCGGCGCCAGCGGCATCGCGATCACCTTCGTCGACTGGAACGACATCGCCCGCTGGCAGATGATCAACCGTGAGCTCGGGCTGCCCTTCGACGAGCCGCAGGAGACCTACTCCACCTCCGAGCACCTCTACCACGATCTGGGCATCCCCCCGGGGGTGACCGGCCGGGTCGGCCCGCCAGCTGCCGGACCGGCTCGCGAGTCGTCTCGCCCACGCCGCGGGCAGGAGACCGGTACGCAGGGTGGCCAGCGACCCGCGCGTTCGCGGTCGCGGCAGCGCACCCGCGGCGGTGCCCCGGTCCTGGGCGAATCAGCGACCGCGCCAGCCACAGCAGCCTCCACCGCAGCGGCGGACGTCGAGGCCGCACCGGACAGCTCCAGTGCCGCCCAGCCCACCCGTCAGCGGCGCCGCCGACCCCGCTCCGGGCAGGCGTCCGGCGGGGAGCAGGCCGCACCGCCAGCAGGCGACTGACGGCTCGGCTCAGGCCACCACGATGACGTCGGTGCCAAGACTCGCGAAATCCCACATCTGCCGGGCGTCGCGGGGGCGTTGCCGGATGCACCCCGACGACTGCGCCGTGCCGAGTTGGTCGACCGTCTGAATCGGGCGGCCCGCCTCGTCGACGGGGATGTCGTGGAATCCGATCGCGGCGTTGTCCCCCTGCGTGAAGCGCACCATGTAGTTCATCGTGCTCTCGTAGTTGAAGCTGACGGCGTCGCTCGAGCGCGAGTACACCTCGTACTCGCCGGGGCTCAGGTTGCCCAGGCGCGAGCCCGACACCAGGTACGTCGTACGCACCGACCCGCCCTCGCGCACCAGCCACACCCGCTGTGCGGACTGGTCGAAGACCACGCGCCGACCGTGTCCCGAGCGTCGTGGCAGCTGGGCGGTCAGGTCGGTGCTGCGCGGCGGGTCGACGCTCGCCACACCCGCTGAGGCCCTGAGCCGTGCCGCAGTCGCCGCCAGCGCCCGGACCGCCCAGAAGTCGCCGTCCGCGGCTGGCTCAGCCGGGATCGGGGTCGGCCGGTCGGGACGCTCGTCGGCGGCGCTCACCGCGGTTATCGGAGCCGCTGCGACGCCACCGATGACCGACGCCACGGCCGCGGTCAAGGTGAGGCCGAGCGAGGTCACGAATGCCGCCAGCCGCCACGGGCGTACCGACGCCGCGTCACCGTCAGAGGCAGCCATGGTCGGCATGTTAGCCAACTGCGGTGGCAGGGTCGCACTCCACGCCACGCAGTTGGGCGTGATGTCGCTCGGGGATCAGCCGGATGCGAGCAGCGTGCGGGCGATCTCCCGGTAGGCCATCGCACCCTTGCTGCGCCGCGATGTGGCCAGGATCGACCGTCCCACCGCGGGCGCCTCCGCAAAACGGATCGTCTTGGGCACCGGTGGCTCCAGCACCCGCAGGTCGTAGGTGGTGGAGACCGCCTCGAGCACCGCACGGGCATGCTGGGTCCGTCCGTCGTACTGCGTCGGCAACACACCCAGCACCTGTAGGTGGCGGTTGGTGAAGCGCCGGACGTCGTAGACGGTATCCAGCAGCTGGCCGACGCCGCGGTGCGACAAGGTCTCGCACTGCATAGGCACCAGCACCAGGTCAGCGGCCGACAGGGCTGCCACCGTCAAGATCCCCAGCGAGGGCGGGCAGTCAAGCAGGATCCAGTCGTAGTCATCGACGACCTCCTCCAGCGCCACCCGCAGCGCATGCTCGCGGCCGGTCCGGGTCAGCAGTTGGGCCTCGGTGGCCGCCAGGTCGATCGTGGCCGGCAGGAGATCGGGACCGTCGTCGACCGTAACGAGCACGTTGGCGACCTTCTCGTCGCCCAGCAGCACCTGATGAACCGCCGTCTGAAGCGTCTCGGGGTCGATGCCGAGCGAGAAGGTCAGACTGGCCTGCGGATCGAGGTCGACCAGGAGCACCCGCTGCCCGAGCTCGACGAGAGCGGCACCCAGCGACGCCACGGTCGTGGTCTTGGCGACGCCGCCCTTCTGGTTGGCGACGGCCAGTGTCGTTGTCATCGCCACCAGTGTGCCGCAGGGGTGGGTCCGCCGTTGCTCGCGGTGCCGAGTGTCGAGATGCTGGTGCGATGCAGCAGCAGCCGATCGGTCCTGCTGCCCCGCCGGGCCGGACCAGCCGAGCGCTCGTGACCGGCGCCACCGCCGGCCTCGGCCTGGCCTTCGCCCGAGCGCTCGCCGGCCGCGGTCACCGGCTGGTCCTGGTGGCCCGCGACGCGGAGCGGCTGCAGGCCGTGGCCGGCGAGCTGATGCACCGCTGGCACGTCGACGCCACGGTGCTGGTCGCCGACCTGTCGACCGAGGACGGCACCGCCCGCGTGGCGGCTGTGCTTGCCGACGACAGCGTCCCCGTGGACGTGCTGGTCAACTCTGCCGGCTTCGGGCAGCGTCTGCCCTTCGGTGACAACGACGTGTCCGCGGAGCAGCGCTCGCTGGACGTGCACGTACGCGCCCCCCTGCTGCTGTGCCACGCCGTGCTGCCGGGGATGCGTGCGCGCGGGCACGGGGTGATCGTCAACGTGTCGAGCATCGCGGGTTGGCTGCCCCGCGGAACGTACGGCGCGCACAAGGCGTGGTTGACGAGCTTCACGCGCTGGCTCGACATCGCCTACCGACTCGAGGGCGTACGCGCCATGGCGGTGTGCCCGGGGTTGGTGCACACCGAGTTCCACCAGCGCATGGGCGTCGACATGGCGGGCGTGCCGAGGTGGATGTGGCTGGATGCCGACTCAGTCGTCAGCGAGGCGCTGCGTGATCTGGCCGCCGGCGTACGGGTATCGGTGCCGTCGCGTCGCTACCGGCTGCTGATGCGGCTGGCGGCGGTCGTGCCGGACGGCTGGGTGGCGGGGGTCGCCCGTCGCGGCCGGTGACCTGGCGCCGCCGGCGTGCTCCATCCTGCGCCACGTAAACGTGGCGGAGCGACTCTTTACGGGGGGTCGGCGCCACGTAAAGGGGCCGCCCGCCACGTTTTACTTGGTGCGGGGCCGGCAACGCGGGACCGGCGACCGACGTGGGGCCGGCGAGCGGGCTGCTCAGCCCTGACCGGCCACGAAGGCGCGCACGGCATCGGCCACCAACTGCACCGCGATCGCCGACAGCAGCAGGCCGCTGATGCGCGTGACCAGGGTGACGCCCGAGTCGCCGAGCAGCCGCAGGATCGCCACCGAGAACCGCATCGACAGCCACAGCACCGCGTGGACGCCCACGATGCCGGCGACGACCGCGATCAGCGCCGGCGCGCCGTCGACTCGCTCGACGAAGACCATGGTCGCCACGATCGCCCCCGGTCCCGCGAGCAGTGGGGTACCCAGGGGCACCATCGCCACGTTCACGTCGACGGCCGCGCTCGGCTCTGCCTCCTTGCCGGTCAACAGCTCCAAGGCCACCAGCAGCAGCAGCAGACCACCGGCCGCCTGCAAGGCTGGCAACGACACGCTCAGATAGGCGAGCAGCTGCCGGCCGAACACCGCAAACAACACGATCACGACGAACGACACGCTGACCGCTTGCCAAGCCGCTCGACGCCGGACGGTCGGCGACTGGCCACTGGTCAGCGCCAGGAAGATGGGCACGGTGCCCGGCGGGTCCATGATCACGAACAACGTGATGAACACCTCCGCGAGCAACGTCACATTGACCACCGCGTTCATCGCAGCACCGCCGGGCTGGGTTGGACGGAGGGCTCGGCCGCACGGGCAGCACCCGCGGCCGCAGCCATGGCCGCGAGGAGCCGTTCGAACTGCTCGGGCGGCGTGGTGTGACAGCCCAACTCGTGGTCCACCTTGCCCAGTCCGTGGTAGTCGCTGGATCCGATCGCCACTTGCCCGAGATCTCGGGCAAGTGCATACAGTTCGCGGCTGTCACGCTCGGATTGGTCGCGGTGCCACACCTCCAGGCCGGTCAGGCCGAGCCGGGCAAGCTCGGCGACCGCCGTCGCGCCGAGCGCGGTACGACTGCCGCGCCCCCACGGGTGAGCGAGCACCGACACGCCGCCGGCATCGGCCACGGCGTCGAGCAGCTGACGCAGCGGCGCCGCGTAGCGCGACACGTAGGCAGGTCGGCCGGGCATCAGGTACCGCACGAAGGCCGCCCTGCGGTCAACCACCACCCCGGCCTGGACCAGTGCATCGGCCACGTGGGGTCGGCCCAGTGCCGCAGCCGGGCCGGCCACCGCCCGTACGGCTGCCTCATCGATGTCGATGCCCAATGCGCGCAGGCGATCGACGGTGGCGGGCAGCCGGCGGTTGCGGCCGTCGAGCACGCGCTGCAGCTCGTCGGCCAGCGGCGGATGCGTGGGGTCGACGCCGTAGGCCAGCAGGTGCACCCCGCTGCCGTCCATCGTGCACGACACCTCCATGCCGGGGACGAAGCCGATCCCGGCATCCGCAGCCGCGGCAGCCGCTGACGACCATCCGTCGGCCACGTCGTGGTCGGTCAGCGCCACGACGTCAAGCCCCGCGGCGGCAGCAGCGCGCACGAGGGCGGCCGGGCTGTCGGTCCCGTCGGAGCAGTGGGAGTGGGTGTGCAGGTCAACGCGCACAGGCCAGAGGCTATCCAGCCGGGGTGCCCGGCCCCGCCGGCGGTGAGGATGCGATCAGGCGGGGGGACCGGCCGGTCAGCGGCACCATGTCGAGCTCGGCGGTGATCGTGGCCAGGTCGACGAGCGTGGTCGACTCCAGCAACACAGCCGCGGTGGCCAGTCCTGGCCAGCCGATGAGCCACAGCCAGACCCCGGACGCCTCGCCGACATACACCGCACGGTCGTCGACAGCATCGACGTGCCACAGCGGGGTCGGGTGGCCGCTGACGATGACCTTGGCGTCCGCGGCTCGCGCAAACACCGACGGGTCCGGTTCGAGCTCGTCGAGACCGGCATAGTGCGCACCCAGACCGGTGCGCGGCTCCTCGGCGACCACCACCAGGTCACCGGGACCGCCCAGCGGGTCAGGGCCCGACAAGGCGAGCACCGTGGCCAGCGTCGTGCGGTCGCCGACGACGCCGACACCGCTCACCGACCACAGGCTCGGCAACGGCCACGGCATCCAGGTCGGGAAGCGTCCCCCGAAGCGCGTACGGGTGGTGTGCTCGAGCAGCACGTAGACCGACGGCTCCTTGCAACCGCTCAAGGGCGGCACCAACCCATGCAGGCTGCAGCTCCACCAGCCGTCTGCATCGATGGAGATGGGTTGACCACACCGGGGGCACCACACCGACGGCGTCGCGGAGGCCGGGTCGGGGGTCATCAGTGCACCGTGACCGAGCCGCGACGACGCCGTCAAGCGGCCCGGGTCATCAGTCTCACCCGCCGCACGGCCGGTGACGGCGTACGGTCTGGCCGTGGTCGGTTCCCAGCGAGTCCCGTGTGTAGGCGCGGTGGTGTTCGACGAGCGAGGCCGGCTGCTGCTGGTGCGACGGGCCAACCCGCCGGCGCGGGGTAGTTGGTCGCTGCCCGGCGGTCGGATCGAAGACGGTGAGTCCGAGATCGAGGCGTGCCGCCGCGAGGTGGCAGAAGAGACCGGCCTCGAGGTGGTCGTCGGTCACCTGATCGGCACGGTGGAGCGCACCGCCGCTGCCGGCGTCACGTACGTGATCTCCGACTACGCCGCGCAGGTGAGCGGCGGCCGGCTGCGCGCGGGGGACGATGCCAGCGACGTCGGCTGGTTCGCGACCGACCGGCTGGCCGGCCTGGACACCGCGCCGAGCCTGGTCGAGACGTTGAGCGGGTGGCAGCTCCTCGGTCGAGCGCCATCCGCGTCCTGAGCCGGGGTCGACGCCGGACTCAGCCGTTCCACTGCGCGATAGCGGGCGCACCACGGTCGTCTCCGAGCACCGACACGGTCGCGGTGTCCAGGTGCAGATGTCGGCCGAGGGCGACGGGCTCGTCGACCCAGCGGGCGGTCAACGCCCGCAACAGGTGTCCGTGGGCGACCAGCAGCGTCCTGCCACCCCGCTGACGGCACCGGGCGATGACCCGGTCGCAGCGGGCGGCCACCTCGTGACTCGTCTCCCCGCCGACCACCTCGTGGGTCCAGACACTCCAGCCGGGCACGGTCTGCTGGATCTGTGGGGTACCTATGCCCTCATACTCGCCGTAGCGCCACTCGTGCAGATCCGCGTCGATCTCGACCCGCTCGCCGGCGAACCCCGCGAGCAGCGCGGTGTTGCGCGCTCGCTGCAGCGGGCTGCTCACCACGGCATGGAACGAGGTGTCCGCGAGCCGCTCCCGCAGGGCCGCCCCCTGCTCCTCACCCTTGGGCGTCAGCGGCAGGTCGGTGACCGACGTGTGCAGCCCGTCGCGGCTCCACTCGGTCTCGCCGTGCCGCACCAACCAGACCTGCTCGTCCATAGCCGCACCCTCTAGCACGGGTCGCCCGGTGGCAAGCAAGCGCAGCGGGCTACTGCTCCCAGGTCACCGGCACACCGTGCCCGGGCGCGCTGGCGAGCACCTGCGACTCCCCGCCCGGCCAGGTTTGCGCCACGACCAGGAAGTCGTGCGCCGCGCCGGCCGCGCGCCGCCAGGGCTCGAGGAACAGGTGGATCAGCGGGGCCGCCGGGGTTGCTTGCTGCGAGAGCCGGCGGACGTGGTCGTTGACGGTGGTCTGCTCCGCCGGATCGAGGTACTGCCACATGAGCGAGTGCCACAGCACGGTCGCTTGCCCGTCGGCGAGGCGCATCCTCGAGACGAAGTTGCCCGCCCGCTCGGTGGTCAGCTCTATCGGCATCCGGCCGGCCACCGCGAACGCACCGCGCAGCCTTTCGAGGCGCGCTCGCTGGTCCGGCCAGACATACGACATCAGCACCGTTCGACCCTGCGTGGTCGTGACGTCGACGGGGTCGGGGTCGCAGCCGTGCCGCTCGACCACCGTGAGCTCGCGGTCAAGCGGGGTGGGCATGCCGGTCCAGGCCGGATCGAGCCGAACCGGGCTGTCCGGCGGCCCCCAGCTCCCGGTGGGGCTGACGTAGCGGTACTGGTCCGCGAGCAGGTTCAGCCCGGCACTGGAGCCGAGCTCGTGCAGGCGTACGGGCTGGGGACGCGGTCTGAGCACGCGCAACAACCCTCCGACCAGCGCGGCGGCGCGGCCCACCTCGTTGGTCTGCGGCGGGCGTTGCATCCCGGCGGCCACCTCGTCGGTGTGCACCTCGAGCACCTCGAGCAGCGCCGGCCACGCCGCCTCGAGGTCGAACGTGCCGCCGACGCTGGGGTAGTACAGCGCGAGGTCACCGCCTCGACGCTCCAGCACGAGCCGGTGCACCGTGCCCAGGAGCCGCAGCCCAGTGGCGGCGGGGCCGTTCGCTTCGGCGTGCGGCGCCAGCAGCCGGCACAGCGGGCCGGCGGAGCTCAGCTGGCCGGCGGCACGGTGCAGCAACTGCTCGTACATCGGCGAGCCGAGGCGGCCGCACGCGACGGCCTGGCGGGTCAGGAAGCCGCTGAGCCTGCTCAGGTCAGACACGGGCCGGTCGGCTCATCGACGCATGGCCAGCTTTTCGAGCAGCGCGCGGGCCTGGTCGGCGTGCTGATACTGACACAGCACGTCGTACGTCGTGGCGACGACGCTGCTTTGTGAGCGGAAGTCACGGCGGCCACCGGTCATGGAGTACCCGATCATCGCGAACACGGCGCCGAACACCGCGCCGGAGATGGCAGCTGCGGCGATGACCAGCAGCAGACTCGAGCTGCCGCTGGAGAACAGCGTCAGCATGAGGCCGAGGAACAACCCCCACCACGCACCGCCGGCGGCACCCGTCGCGGCGGCCTTGTTGCGGTCCCAGCGGCCGATCACCCGCTCGACCATGCGCAGGCCGTTGCCGACGATGGTCACGTGCTGCACGGGGAACTGCTCGTCGGACAGGAAGTCGACCGCTCGCTGCGCGGCCTCGTAGGTCTCGTAGGACGCCACCGAGACACCGGTGGGGGGCGTGGGCAGACGCATGTTCGGCTGCATGGACATGGTGCATTCTCCCTGAGAGGTCGTCACCCGCTGTCGGGCGCAGGCTCTATGGTGCCAGCCGCGTCTGAGCC
>JACCVL010000192.1 GCA_013698185.1 Nocardioidaceae bacterium | reverse complement strand
GCCGCCGGAGGAGTTCCGGCGGCAGGCCCCCGGTTGGTACGACAGGAGCGGTTGACGTCCCCAGTGGTGCCTGGTCAGAGGTAGTCGGCCGGATCGAAGTCGTCCAGCTCGATGATGCGCACCCGTGGCAGGACACCGTTGAACGCACGGACGTCGAGCTCGAGGTCGAAGATCTGCAGGCCCTCGGGGACCAGCTCGGTGAAGCGCAGGTTGAAGAACTCCCGGAACCCCACCACGCCGACGCGGCGACCGGTCCCGCACAGGTTGGTGATGTGCGGGACGAAGTCGCCGTCGTGGCTGGCAAGCACCACATCGCCGGGCCGCGACCGCAGCGCGTCCAGCGTGCGCTGGATGCCGACGTCGACGACCTTCTCACCGGGGGGGCCGGCCAGCGGGATGGGCCGGTACTGCAGGGCGGTCAGCGCCTGCAGGAAGGCCGCTGGCAGGTAGCCCGAGCTGGCGTTGAGGAAGAACAACCCCTTGACC
The DNA here is from genome assembly GCA_013698185.1 of Nocardioidaceae bacterium. Taxonomy (GTDB): domain Bacteria; phylum Actinomycetota; class Actinomycetes; order Propionibacteriales; family Nocardioidaceae; genus JACCVL01. The sequence continues at coordinate 5,948 of JACCVL010000192.1, read as the reverse complement.
GGCTGGTCCCACGTCTCGGCGACGTAGTCGCGCAGCCGCTCCCAGCGCGGCCGCTCGTCGGGGTTCGGCCGGCGGCCGAGCACGCTGCTGCCCAAGGTGGCGTCGATGTTCTCCCCGTCGACGAGCAGGTACGTGGCGGTCCCGGTCGTCGTGTCACTGCCGCGGTCTGTGTCCACGGCAGCCAAACTAGGCCCAGGCACTGACGGCGCGCACGTGGCAGCCGACGGCAGTACCCTCGCCTCTCGTGACTGAGCTCCCCGGCGGCGGCCGCGTACGACCGATCACCCGCTGGGGCGAGCCGGTGATGCACCGCAGACTGCGATCGGTCGTCGACTTCGATGCCGAGCTGGCCGCGCTCGTCGCCGACATGGTGGCGACGATGCGAGCCGCCGACGGCGTGGGCCTGGCGGCCAGCCAGATCGGTGTCGACCGGGCGGTGTTCGTGTTCGACTGCCCCGACGCCGCGCACGAGAGCCGCAGCGGGGTCGTATGCAACCCCAGGCTCGTGGTGCCCGAGGGCAGGACCCGGGTGCTCGACGACGGGGAGGAGGGCTGCCTGTCCCTGCCCGGCGCGTTCGTGCCGTGCGCGCGCCCGGACTGGGCCCGCGTCGAAGGCCTCGACGCCGGCGGCGCGCCGGTGGCCTATCAGGGCGACGGGCTGCTGGCGCGGTGCCTGCAACACGAGACCGACCACCTGTCCGGGATGGTTTTCGGGGACCGGCTGGCGCGCAAGTGGCGCCACCGGCTCGAACGGGAGGCCGAGCAGCACGCCGACGACTTCCCCGCCGACTGGCCGGTCAGTCCCCAGCGCGAGCCGCTGGATCAGGGCCCCGGCGACGGCCGCAGGGCGTAGCACGCCACGGCCGCCGCGGCAGCCACGTTGAGCGAGTCGACGCCGGCCGCCATCGGGATGCGAGCGCGCACGTCGGCCGCCCGCTGCCACCGGCTGGACAGTCCCGGCCCCTCCGAACCCACGAGCACCGCGAGCCGGCCGTCGACATCGACGTCGGCGAGGTCGACGGCGTCGTCGGCCGGGGTCAGCGCCACCGTGGTGAAGCCGGTCGCGCTCAGCTGCGGAACCGCGTCCCACCAGTCGGCGACGCGGGTCCAGGGCAGCGAGAAGACCGCACCCATCGACACCTTGACCGCACGCCGGTACAGCGGGTCCGCGCACCGCGGCGAGAGCAGCGCGGCCTGCACCCCGAGTGCAGCTGCCGACCGCAACACGGCACCGACATTGGTGTGGTCGACCACGTCCTCGAGCACGATGACGCGCCGCGCTCCGGCCAGCAGATCGGCGGGTGCCGCCAGTGCCCGGCGGTGCATGGACGCCAGGGCGCCTCGGTGCACGTGGAAGCCGACCAGCCGCTCTGCCACAGCCTCGTCCACGACGTAGCAGGCGACGCCGGTGGCCGCGACCAGGTCGGCCAGGCCGGGCAGCCACCGCTCGGCGAGCAGGTACGACCGTGGGCGGTAGCCCGCCGCCACGGCCCGCCGCACCACCTTGTCCCCCTCGGCGATGAACAACCCGTGCGCGGCCTCCAGACTGCGACGCAGCGTGACGTCACGCAGTCCTCGGTAGTCGGCGAGGCGTGGGTCGTCGGGGTCGCGGATGCGGTGGACGTATGAGCTGGCATCGCCGGCGAGGCTCACCGGGCGAGGGTGGCAGACACCGGCGAGCCCGCGACGGTCGCGGCGACGGTGGCCGCCACCCCCACGACGTCACCGATCACCACCGTCGCCGGTGCGCTGACCTGCTCGGCGGCGACCACGTCGGCCACCGTGGACAGGGTTGCGAGAACGCGCCGCTCCCCCGCCGTGCTGCCGGACTGGACGACCGCGACCGGAGTGTCTGCGGCCCGCCCGCCTGCGATGAGCTCGGCGGCGATGGCCGGCAGGGTGTCCACCCCCATCATCACCACGATGGTGCCGCGCAGCCGCCCCAACGCCGCCCAGTCCACCAGCGACGACTCGTGACCAGGCGGCAGGTGACCGGACACGATGACCAGCTCGTGCGCCACGCCGCGGTGGGTGACCGGTACGCCGGCCAGCGCCGGGACGCTGATCGCACTGGTGACCCCCGGCACCACCCGGCACGGCACCCCTGCCTCGGCACAGGCGATCAGCTCCTCGAAGCCCCGGCCGAACACGTACGGATCGCCGCCCTTGAGGCGTACGACGAGCTTGCCGGCGAGGGCGCCGTCGACGAGCACCCGGTTGATCGCCTCCTGCGGGGCGGACCGTCCTCGCGGCAGCTTGGTGGCGTCGACGATCTCGACCTGACTGGGCAGCTCGTCGAGCAGCGCGGTGGGCGCGAGCCGGTCGACGACCACCACGTCCGCCTCGGCGAGCGCCCGCCGCCCCGCCAGGGTGATGAGCTCGGGGTCACCAGGTCCGCCGCCGACGAGCACCACGCCGCCTTGTCGGGCCCGGTGACGAGGGGCAGCCAGGTCGCCGGTACGCAGCTGCTCGACCACCTGGTCGCGGACGTGGGCGGCGCGACGCGGGTCCCGCTGGGCATGCACGGCCACCGAGACTCCGCCGTGGCGGCCCGACGCCGGCGTCCATGCCGACGACTGCGTGGCGTCGTCGGCGCGCACACAGAACAGCCGCGCGGCCTCCGCCTCGCGGGCCACCGCGGCGTTGGTGGCGGCATCGTCGGTTGCCGCCAGCGCGTACCACGCATCGGCGAGGTCGCCGCTGCGGTAGCCGCGGGCCGACCACTCGACCTCACCGGTCGACGCCAACCCCTCGAGCACCGGCCGCAGCCAGGGCGACACGATGCGCACCCGGGCACCGGCAGCCAGCAGCGTGGGCACCCGGCGTTGGGCGACCTGTCCGCCGCCGACCACGACGACTCGCCGTCCCTGTAGCCGCAGGCCGACGGGATAGACCGCGTCGCGCACCTCCTGGCCGGCTGGCATCGTCCGACGGTACGAGCCGGGCGACGCGCTGCGGCTGCATCCCACTCCCCGGACGGGTACCGTCCGAGACTATGAGCCTCGACCGACCCGTAGCCCCCGACCCGTACCCCCTGCTGCCGGCGGTGCCCACCTTCGACGTGCGCAGCGATGACGTCTCCGATGGAGAGCCGCTCGACGATGCGCAGGTCGCCGACGAGGGCAACACCTCCCCGCACCTGGCGTGGTCCGGGGCCCCGGCGGGCACCAAGAGCTTCGTCGTCACCTGCTTCGACCCCGACGCCCCGACCCCGTCCGGCTTCTGGCACTGGCTGGCCGTCGACCTGCCGGGCGACACCACCGAGCTGGCGACCGGCGCCGGAGCCGGTGACGACACCCTGCCCGGCGACGCCTTCCACGTCCGCAACGACGTGGGCAGCCGCGACTTCGGTGGCGCCGCGCCACCCGAGGGCGACCAGGTGCACCGTTACTACTTCGTCGTGCACGCCGTCTCCGAGGAGAGCCTCGGCGTCGACGCCGACGCCTCCCCGGCCGTGGTGTCGTTCACCCTCGCCTTCAAGACCCTGGGGCGCGCGATCCTGCACGGCACCTACCGACATTGAGCTCGACTGCACCGGGCACAATCCGGGCCATGAGCACTGACGCCGCTGCCGTGGCCACGCATACCGCCGACGTGTTGGGCGAACCGTTCGTCGCCGAGACCATCGAGCTGCCCGCCGACGCCGAGGGCCCGGTGGTCGCCACCTTGGTGCACCACCCGGCGCCGCAGGCACACGGCGGCGCGGTGCTGTACGTCCATGGCTTCTGCGACTACTTCTTCCAGCGCGGTCTGGCGGAGTTCTTCGGCCAGCTCGGCTACGACTTCTATGCCCTCGACCTGCGCAAGTACGGCCGGTCGCTGCTGCCGCACCAGACCGCCAACTTCTGCCTCGACGTCGGCGAGTACGACGCCGAGCTCGACGAGGCCTGGCGCCGCATCACCGAGCGCGACGGGCACCGCGACGTGGTGGTGGTCGCGCACTCGACCGGCGGGCTGATCCTCCCGCTGTGGCTGGACGCCCGCCGCAAAGCCGGCTCCGGTGGCGCCAGGGCCGTCATCTTGAACAGTCCCTGGCTGGACATGCAGGGCTCCCTGTTGCTGCGCACCGTGGGGACCCAGGCGATCGACCAGGTCGGGGCCCGGCGGCCGTACCAGGTCATCCCGCGCACCGTGTCCGGCGTGTACGCCGAGAGCCTGCACAGCGACCACCGTGGGGAGTGGACCTTCGACACGGCCTGGAAGCCGCTGGAGAGCTTTCCGGTGCGGGCCGGCTGGATGCGGGCGATCCGCCGGGCGCACCGCAGGCTGCACCGAGGCATCGACGTCGGTGCGCCGGTGCTCGTCCTCGCCTCGAAGCGGACCGCGTTCACACCGGTCTGGACCGAGGACGTCTCCGCCGCGGACATCGTCCTTGACGTCGAGCAGATCGCCCGCTGGTCGCACCGGCTCGGCTCGTACGTCACGATTGCCCGGGTCGAGGGGGCGCTGCACGACGTCTTCTTGTCGGCCGAGACAGCGCGCACCGAGGCCTACGACACCGCTCGGCGATGGCTGTCGACGCTCGAGCGGTGATCAGGTGCCGCGGCTCAGCCGCAACGGCACGTGCGGGATCCCGTCCTCCACGAACCCCTCTCCATCCGGGCAGAACATCAGCCGCTCGTACCAGCCGGCCAGGTGCGCCTGCGCGTCGAGCACCACGTCGGCGTCTGGGTCGCTGGCGGTGAGCTGCGCCAGCGCGTCGAGCAGCAGTCGGTCGGCGAGCCGTTTACCGCGGTGGCTGGCTGCCACGCACACCCGGCCGATACGCCGCTCGCCGTCCGGCTCGGCCAGGATGCGCAGGTAGGCGACCGGCCGGTCGTCGTCGCTGAGCCACAGATGCCGTGTCGTCGGCTCCACGTCCCGCCCGTCGAGCTCCGCGTACGGGCAGCGCTGCTCCACAACGAACACGTCGATGCGCAGCCGGACGAGGTCGTGCAGGGTACGGGCTGTGAGCTGGTCGAACGCCAGCGCATGCAGAATCGGCTGGCTCATCACGGTCACCGTAGTCCGCTGCCGGCTCGTCGCCACCGGCCGCTGACAATGAGGGCATGCTCGGACGACTGGAAACCGTGCCCGCCGCTCGGCGACCCGACCTGCTGGCCGCGCCCGTCGCCGCTGCACTGTCGCACCTCCCCACGGCCGAGGTGGCCGAGATCGACCCCGCTCTCGCCGACACCGCCGCCCTGTGCGCCGCGTACGACTTGCCCCTCGGCACCGCGGCCAACTGTGTCGTGGTGACCGGACGCCGCGGCGACGTGGTGCGGCACGCGGCGTGCGTCGTGCTCGCGACGACCCGCGCGGACGTCAACGGTCTCGTGCGCCGGCGACTGGATGCCCGCAAGGCGTCCTTCGCCAGCACAGACTTCGCGGTCGAGGTGAGCGGGATGGACTACGGGGGCATCACCCCGATCGGCCTGCCCGTCGACTGGCTGCTGCTCATTGATGCGGCAGTGGCGTCCACACCCATCGTGGTCGTCGGCAGCGGCCTACGGCGCTCGAAGCTTGTCGTGCCGGGCGCGGCGCTGGCCGACCTTCCCCACGCCGAGGTGGTGGACGGGCTGGGCCGGTGATCCCGGTCTCGGCCTCCCGTTTGGCCACCGCGTCTCGGTGCTGGTTTCGGGTTGGCGCGATTGTCGGTGCGGGTGGGTAGGGCCGAACACATGTTCGAGGGGATGGTGGGGGCGTTGCCGTCGGTGACGGCTGCCGGACCGGATGCCGGGCCGGATGCCGGGCCGGGTGTGGTGCCGGATGGGGGGCGCGGATCACGGCGATCGTGGCCCGGGAGCGGCTGATCGCGCGGTTGCAGGCCGAGCTCCCACCTCCCACCAGCACTCGGCTGGGCCAGCGAACCACCCTGACCCCAGCCCCGCGGGCTCAGCCCTCGCCAAAGACGAACTGCGTCACGGCGGCGATACCGACGACGACGACGAACGTGCGCAGCGCCCAGT
>JACCVL010000141.1 GCA_013698185.1 Nocardioidaceae bacterium | reverse complement strand
CCGCCCGGTCGCGCACGGCGGTAGCGCGCGCCGCGACGGCGGCCATCACCGCCACCACGGCAGCGAGCTCCTCGGTGCTCGGCTCGCCGCGAACGATTCGCAGCAGCCGAGGCGGGTCGGGCTCGGTGGCAGTCATAGCGGGATGTTCCCGTGCTTCTTCGGCGGCAGCGTCTCGCGCTTGGAGCGCAACAGCCGCAGCGAGCGGATGATCTCCACCCGGGTCTCGTGCGGCCGCACGACCGCGTCCACGTATCCGCGCTCGGCCGCGACGTAGGGGTTGGCCAGCGTGTCCTCGTACTCGGTGATGAGCTCGGCCCGCCGCGCCTCGGGGTCGTCGGCGTCGGCGAGCTCGGTGCGGTACAGGAGGTTGACCGCGCCCTGTGCCCCCATCACCGCGATCTGCGCGGTCGGCCAGGCGATGTTCATGTCGGCGCCGAGGTGCTTGGACCCCATCACGTCGTAGGCACCCCCGTACGCCTTGCGGGTGATGACGGTGACCAACGGGACGGTGGCCTCGGCGTAGGCGTAGATCAGCTTGGCGCCGCGGCGGATGATGCCGCCCCACTCCTGCCCGGTGCCGGGCAGGAAGCCCGGCACGTCGACGAACGTCAGCACCGCGACGTTGAACGCGTCGCAGGTGCGGACGAAGCGGGCGGCCTTCTCGCTGGCGTCGATGTCCAGCGTGCCGGCCAGCTGCGACGGCTGGTTGGCGACCACCCCGACCGAGCGGCCCTCGACCCGGCCGAAGCCGACGAGGATATTGGGTGCGAACAGCGGCTGCACCTCTAGGAAGTCCCCGTCGTCGAGCACCCCGCGGATCGCGGCGTACATGTCGTACGGCTGGTTGGGCGAGTCCGGGACGAGGGTGTCCAAGGCGCGGTCGTCGTCGGTGACCTGCAGGTCGACCTCCTCGTCGTAGACCGGGGCCTCCTCCAGGTTGTTGCTCGGCAAGAAGCCGAGCAACGCCTTGACGTAGTCGATCGCGTCGGTCTCGTCGGCACCGAGGTAGTGGGCGTTGCCCGAGGTCGTGTTGTGCGTCCGCGCACCGCCGAGCTCTTCGAGGCTCACGTCCTCACCGGTCACGGTCTTGACGACGTCGGGCCCGGTGATGAACATGTGCGAGGTCTTGTCGACCATCACGGTGAAGTCGGTCAGCGCGGGGGAGTAGACGTGGCCGCCGGCGCAGGCGCCCATGATCAGCGAGATCTGCGGGATGACCCCGGACGCGTGCGCGTTGCGCCGGAAGATCTCGCCGTAGAGGCCGAGGGAGACCACGCCCTCCTGGATGCGTGCCCCCGCGCCCTCGTTGATGCCGACGATGGGGCTGCCGGTGCGCATGGCGAGATCCATGACCTTGCAGATCTTCTCGCCGTAGACCTCACCGAGGCTGCCACCGAACACGGTGAAGTCCTGGGCGAACACGCACACCTGGCGGCCGTCCACGCAGCCATAGCCGGTGACCACCCCGTCCCCGTACGGCCGGCGCTGTTCCAGGCCGAACGCGGTGCTGCGGTGCCGAGCCAGCTCGTCGATCTCCACAAACGAGCCCTCGTCGAGCAGCAGCTCGATGCGCTCGCGGGCAGTGAGCTTGCCCTTGGCGTGCTGGCTCTCCACCGCGCGCGCCGAGCCGGCGTGCACGGCCTCGTCGAGGCGCTGGTCCAGATCGGCCAGCTTGCCTGCGGTGGTGTGGATGTCGGCGCCGGCCCGTGCGGTCTCCTCGGCTGCAGTCACGCCACGCGACACTAGCCCTGTGCAGCCTCCCTCGGAGCAGTGGAGCGACCTCGACCGACCGCCGTTGGACGCGGCCGTGCTGCGCCGCGCGCTCAAGGCGGGCGAGCCGGGGTCGTGGTGGCAGCAGGTGACGGTGATCGAGAGCACCGACAGCACCAACGCGGACCTGGCCGCTGCGGCGCGGTCGGGGACCGCCGCGGCGCCGGCAGGGGCCGCCGCGGCCTCGGTCCTGGTCGCCGAGCACCAGCGAGCCGGTCGCGGACGACTGGGGCGCGGCTGGCAGGCACCCGCCCGCTCGGCGCTGACCCTGTCGGTGCTGGTGCACCCCCGGATGCCGGCCGCCCACTGGCCGTGGCTGCCGCTGCTCACCGGGGTGGCGGTCGCCGAGGCCGTACGCCGGACAGCCGCGGTCGATGCCACGCTCAAGTGGCCCAACGACGTCCTCGTCGGCGACCGCAAGCTCGCCGGCATCCTGCTCGAGCGGGTCCAGACGCCCACCGGCCCGGCCGCGGTGCTCGGCATCGGCCTGAACGTCTCGGCCCGGCGCTCGGAGCTGCCCGTGCCCGCCGCCACCTCGCTGGCCCTGGCGGGAGCCGCCACCACGGACCGGCACACGATCCTGGTGTCGCTGCTGCGCACCATCCAGGCGCTCTGGTCCGCCTGGGAGGAGGACCCCGGCGGGCTGCACGCGTCGTACCTGCGCCGCTGCAGCACGATCGGCCAGCAGGTGCGCGTGGAGCTGCCCGACGGTTCTGCGGTGACCGGGCTGGCCGAGACCGTCGACGCCGACGGCCGGCTGGTTGTCGCCGGGGCGTCCGGGCGCCACGTGCTCGCGGTCGGCGACGTCGTGCACGTACGCGCGGCACAGTGATGCTCGGGGACGCCTCGTCGTCGCACTGATCTGGCACCATCGGCGCATGTCCGTGCCCCGCAAACTGCTCATCGACGGCGAGGACATCGTGGTGTCGATGCGCACCCACGCCAAGGCCCTGATAGCGCCGGCAGTCGTGGTCATCGTGCTGGCCGGCATCGGCAGCTACCTCACCGCGGTGCTGACGAGCGGGAACGGCAACGGTGATGTGTCGCGCTTCGTCGTGCTCGGCATCTGGGTGGCCGCCGCGCTCGCCATCATCATGTGGTCGGTCCTCCCGTTCCTGCGCTGGCTGACCACCGAGTACACGGTCACCACCAAGCGCGTGCTGCTCACGTCCGGCCTGCTGACCCGTACCGGGCGGACGATCCCGCTCAGCCGCATCAACGACGTGACGTTCGAGAAGGGTCTGCTGGACCGGCTGCTCGGCTGCGGCACCTTGGTCGTCAGCGACGCCAGCGAGCAGAGCGGCATGCGGCTGCGCGACGTGCCCCAGGTCGAGTCGGTACACCGGCAGCTGACCGACCTGATCTTCGGCGGCGCCGACGGCCGCGACGACGACGGCACCACCACGCCGCGCGGGCGATGACCCTCACCAGCCGCGAGGTCGCCGCCGCCGCCGGCATGACGCTGGCTCAGGTCCGGCGGTTGTGGCGTGCGCTGGGTTTCGCCGATGCCCGCGGGGAGGCCACGTTCACCCCCGCTGACGTGGAGGCGCTGTCGGTGGTCAACGAGCTGGTGCACGAGCGCGTCGTGGACGAGGAGACCGCCCTGCAGCTGACCCGGGCGCTCGGCCGGACGATGTCGCGGCTGGCCGAATGGCAGGTGTCCACGCTGGCCGAGGCGGGTGCACCCCGCCGTGCCTCCGAGCGCTCCCAGGTGGCCTTCGAGCAGCTCCTGGTCTATGCCTGGCGGCGGCATCTGGAGGCGGCGACCGCCCGGCACGGCGGGGAGGGGGCCGAGGCCGGACTCGATCGGCAGACCGCGACGCAGACCGTCGGCTTCGCCGACCTGGTCGGCTTCACCTCGCTGTCCAACGGCCTGGGCACCGACGAGCTGGCGAGCCTGGTGGAGGCCTTCGAGAGTCGGTGCTCCGACCTGGTGGCGGCCGGGGGCGGAAGGGTGGTGAAGACGCTGGGCGACTCGGTACTGTTCCTCGCGGCCACCCCGGCCGGGGGTACCGAGATCGCCCTCGCCGTCGTGGAGACCATCGGCGCCGATCCCGTGCTGCCCGACGTCCGGCTTGGACTCGCGACGGGTCCGGTGGTGCTCCGGATGGGCGATGCCTTCGGGCCGCCGGTCAACCTGGCCGCTCGGCTCACCGCGGTGGCGCGCCGCAACCACGTCATCATCGATGCCACCACGGCGAGGTTGCTGTCGACTGAGTCCTATGTGACGCGGGTGCTGCCGCCTCGCCCGATGCATGGCTTCGGCGACGTCGAGCCCATCACCGTGCGCCGGCACTGGAACGCACCGCCCGGCTGAGGCGGGTCACGGGGTGGAGAAGACGTGCGTGCGGTAGGCCCAGAAGCGGAACGTGGTGCCGAGCACCAGCCCCACCCCGTTGGCCGACAGGTTGTCGGCCAGGGGGCTGTCCAGGCCCAGCCCGTAGTGCGAGACCGCCAGGCAGCCGGCCGAGATGAGCAAACCGACGCCGTTGAAGACGAAGAACAGCACCGCCTCCCGGTGCACCGGACCTCGGCTGCGCGCGTGCCACGTCCAGTGCCGGTTGCCGAGGTAGCTGACGATCGTCGCGACCACGACCGACAGCACCTTGGCCGTGATCGGCTTGTCCGCCAGCAGCGCCGGCTCACCCGCGAAGCGCAACACGTTGAACAGCCCCACGTCGACGGTGAAGCCCATCGCCCCGACGACGCCGAACGCCGCGACCTCCCGGCGGAGCGCACCCCGCCTGGGCGCTGTGGGCGCCGAGGCAGGGGAGTCGGCCGGCAACCCGGTCGCGTCGTCTGCGGCCGACGGGCGCCACCGAGCAGCCACCACGGGTTCCTCCCTGCTGTCGCACCTCCTCGACGTGCGCCGCCCAGCCTAGGTGAGCCACGGCCCACCACGGGTGCGCTGCGACCGGGCCGCTCCCCCTAGGCTGCTCCGCGTGACCGGCGTCCCGCGGCAGACCCCCGTGGACGGCCCGACCGTCGCGGTCGTCGGTGGCGGCCAGCTGGCACGGATGATGCAGCAGGCGGCCATCGCGCTGGGCGTGCCGCTGCGGCTGCTCGCCGAGGCATCGGACGTCTCCGCGGCCCAGGTGATCCCGGACGCGCAGGTCGGTGCCGCCAGCGACCTCGACGCCGTACGCCGGGTCGCCGATGGCTGCGCGGTGCTGACCTTCGACCACGAGCACGTCTCGACCGAGCACCTGCGGACGCTGGCCGCCGAGGGGGTCGCGTGCCGACCGGGACCGTCGGCGCTCGTCCACGCCCAGGACAAGGCGGTGATGCGCCGCCGCCTCGCCTCCTTGGACGTGCCCTGCCCACGCTGGCGGATCGTGGAGTCCGAGGCCGATCTCAACGCCGCGGCCGAGGCGCTCGGCGGCTACCCGCTGGTGCTCAAGACCACCCGCGGCGGCTACGACGGCAGGGGGGTCTGGGTGGTCGAGTCGGCCGCGCAGTCGCAGCGCGCCTTCGTCGCCGCCGGCATCGCCGGGGTCGAGATCCTGGCCGAGGAGCGGGTCGACTTCGTCCGCGAGCTCGCCTGCGTGGTGGCCCGCTCGCCGTCCGGGCAGACCGCGGCCTACCCCGTGGTGGAGTCGGTGCAGCGCGACGGGATATGCCACGAGGTCGTCGCCCCGGCCCCCGGCCTCGGCGAGGACCTCGCGGTGCGGGCCCAGCGCATCGCGCTGCGAGTCGCCGGCGAGCTGGACGTGACCGGGGTGCTCGCCGTCGAGATGTTCGAGACCCGCGACGGCCGCGTGCTGGTCAACGAGCTGGCGATGCGCCCGCACAACAGCGGCCACTGGAGCATCGACGGCGCGGTCACGAGCCAGTTCGAGAACCACCTGCGCGCCGTGCTCGACCTGCCGCTCGGCAGCGCCCGGGCCCGCGCCCAGTGGACGGTCATGGTGAACGTGCTCGGCGGCGACGTCGAGCGGCTGTACGACGGCTACCTGCACGTCTATGCCCGCGACCCCGGCATCAAGGTGCACCTGTACGGCAAGTCGGTGCGGCCAGGACGCAAGGTGGGTCACGTGACGGCCCACGGGGACGACCTGGAACAGGTGCGGGCCCGCGCCCGGCACGCGGCCGGCTGGTTCGCCGGCACCGAGGACGAGGAGGACGGCCAATGACCGAGCAGGCGAGGGTGTCCATCGTGATGGGGTCGGACTCCGACTGGCCCACCATGAAGGCCGCGGCCGAGGCGCTCGCCGAGTTCGAGATCGCCGCCGAGGCCGACGTCGTCTCCGCACACCGGATGCCGGCGGAAATGCTTGCGTACGGCAGCCAGGCGCACACCCGCGGCCTGCAGGTGCTGATCGCCGGTGCGGGCGGCGCCGCGCACCTACCGGGCATGCTCGCGGCCGTCACTCCGCTGCCGGTCATCGGGGTGCCGGTGCCGCTGCGCCACCTCGACGGCCTGGACTCGCTGCTGTCCATCGTGCAGATGCCCGCCGGGGTGCCGGTGGCGACCGTGGCCGTCGGAGCAGCCCGCAACGCCGGCCTGCTCGCCGTGCGCATCCTCGCCGCCACCGACTCCGAGCTGCGCGAGGCCATGGTCGCCTTCCAGGCCCGGCTGGCCGAGACCACGCGGGACAAAGGCGCCGCCGTACGCCGCGAGGCTGCGCGGCTGCGGGCGCCCGACGCAGGCCGCGCCGGGTTCTGACCTCGGGCTGCCACCGCACCGAGCCGCCTTGCATCACACCGATCCGCGACCAACTGTGTCTTCAAGGACGGTGCACGCCACCGCCCCCGCACCGACCCGCGGTGACCCAGCAGATGGTCACCGGCCCAGGACCTGGCGGCGACCGACACCACGAACAACAGGCTTATCGCCAGTCTCTTGCAAGAGCGAATTGTTGTCGATTAGTCTTCGACACATGTCAATAGGCGTCGGGTCGCCCGTGCGCACCGCGGCCGCAGCCGTGGCCGCCGTGTTCTGGCTGACGGCCT
>JACCVL010000130.1 GCA_013698185.1 Nocardioidaceae bacterium | reverse complement strand
GGCGCGGGTCGCGCTGGCCGACCAGGGCGTCTCGTGGTCGACCGCCGGCTTGTCGGTGTCGTGCAGCCCCGAGCCAGGTGTCTGCCTGTCCCCGGGCTCGCTGGTGACCGTGGACGTCAGCATCCAGCAGGCCGTGCCGCTGACCGGTCCCCTGCTGGGCGCGTCGGCGCCGTCGGTACGGGTGAGCAGCAGTCATGCCGAGCCGTACGGCACGTTCCGGGAGGCACGCTGATGCGCCGGCCGACGCCCGAGGACGGCACGGTCACGGTGCTCGTGGTGGGTTTCGCGCTGGTCGCGGCGCTGCTCGTGGCCGCGGTCGTCGACGCGTCGGCGGCCTACCTGCAGCGCCAGTCGCTGCATGCGCTGGCCGACGGCGCCGTCCTCGCCGCCGCCGACGGCGCGCAGGGCGAGCAGGTTTACACCTCCGGGCTGGGTGAGCGGGCCCCGATTGACCCGGCGGTGGCGCGGGCCCAGGTGGCCGAGTACCTGGCTGCCACCGGAGCCGCCGCCGAGCATCCCGGCCTCAGCTGGCTGGTCAGCACCGACGGCACGATCGTCAGCGTGCGGGTGGCTGCCCCGCTCGACCTGCCCATCACCCCGGCCGGCTGGCAGCAGTCGACGACGGTGGTCGGAGCCGCGTCCGCGGTGGTCGACATCGGGTGAGCCCCGACCCCCCGACCCGCCAGGCCCGGAGGGGCCGACGCGTACCCTGACCCCCGTGGCCGGCCCCGACTTCGACACGCAGCACAAGCAGCTCGACCAGACGATGCACACCATCGAGCAGGTGCTCGACGTGCCGCGGATGCGCGCGGAGATCGCCGAGCTGCAGCAGCAGGTCTCCGACCCCCACCTGTGGGACGACCAGGCCAACGCCCAGCGGGTCACCGGCCGGCTGTCAGTACTGCAGTCCGAGATCGACCGGGTCACCGGTCTGCGCCAGCGCGTCGACGACCTCGAGGTGCTCATGCAGATGGCCACCGAGGAGGCCGACCCGGTGACGGTCGCCGAGGCCGAGAGCGACATGCGCCGGGTCGCCAAGGCGGTCGAGTCCCTCGAGATCCGCACCCTGCTGTCCGGCGAGTACGACGTCCGCGACGCGCTGGTGTCGGTGCGCTCTGGCGCCGGCGGTGTCGACGCCGCCGACTTCGCCGAGATGCTGCTGCGGATGTACGTGCGCTGGGCCGAGCGCCACGGCTACGGCGTCGAGGTCTACGACACCTCCTACGCCGAGGAGGCCGGCATCAAGTCGGCCACGTTCGCGGTGAAGGCGCCGTACGCGTACGGGACGCTGTCGGTGGAGTCCGGCACGCACCGGCTGGTGCGCATCTCGCCGTTCGACAACCAGGGCCGGCGCCAGACCTCGTTCGCCGCCATCGAGGTCGTGCCGCTGCTGGAGCAGACCGACCAGATCGACATCCCCGAGGAGGAGGTCCGCGTCGACGTGTACCGCTCGTCGGGCCCGGGCGGGCAGTCGGTCAACACCACCGACTCCGCCGTGCGCCTCACCCACATCCCGACCGGCATCGTCGTCAGCTGCCAGAACGAGAAGAGCCAGCTGCAGAACAAGGCCTCGGCCATGGTCATCCTCACGGCCAAGCTGCTGGCGGTGAAGCGGGCCGAGGAGCGCGCCACCCTCGACGAGCTGCGTGGCGACGTCGCCGCATCCTGGGGTGAGCAGATGCGCTCGTACGTCCTGCACCCCTACCAGATGGTCAAGGACCTGCGCACCGAGCACGAGACCGGCAACCCGCAGGCGGTGTTCGACGGCGAGATCGACGATTTCATCGAGGCCGGCATCCGCTGGCGCCGTGGGGCCGACAAGGTGCAGGCGTGAGCAACCAGGCCTTCGACGACGTGCTGGCGGCCAACGCCGCACACGCCGAGGGCTTCGAGCTGGCCGACCTCGAGGCGCGTGCCGCCCGAGGACTGGCCGTGCTGACCTGCATGGACTCGCGCATCGACCCGCTGGGGATGCTCGGTCTCGTGCCCGGGGACGCCAAGATCCTGCGCAACGCCGGCGCCCGGGTCACCGACGACGTGTTGCGCACCCTGGTGCTGGCTTCGCACCTGCTCGGCGTCGACCGGGTCATGGTCGTCGCCCACACCGGCTGCCGGATGGCCGGCGGGAGCGAGACGGACGTGCACGCGGCGATCCGCTCGAGTGGGGGCCCGGACACCCGCAGCCTGTCGTTCCTGACGACCAGCGACCAGCAGTCCGCGCTGATCGGCGACGTGCAGCGGGTGCGGTCGTGGCCTTATCTGGGCAGAGTGGTCGCGGGCGGATTCCTGTACGACCTCGACACCGGTCAGCTGCGGCAGGTCTGCTGATCCGATGTCGTGACCGACTGACGAGCACGTGGAGGCGCGCACCATGACCATCACCCCCGAACGGGAGAAGTCCGTCGTCGAGGCAGTGCCCAAGGGGCTGTTCATCGCCGGTGAGTGGCGCGAGGCGACCGGCAGCCGTATGCATGCCATCGAGGACCCGTCGACCGGCAAGAGCCTCACCGAGGTGGCCGATGCCAACGCCGCGGACGGCCTGGCCGCACTCGACGCGGCAGTGGCCGCCCAGCCCGAATGGGCCGCCACGCCCCCCCGCGACCGTGGGGAGATCCTGCGCCGCGCCTTCGAGCTGGTCACCGAGCGCGCCGACGACCTCGCGCTGCTGATGACGTTGGAGATGGGCAAGACGATCAAGGAGTCCGCCGCCGAGATCGCGTACGGCGCGGAGTTCTTCCGGTGGTTCTCCGAGGAGGCCGTGCGCATCTCCGGGCGCTGGTCGACCGCCCCCAACGGCGCCACCCGGCTGCTGACGATGCGCCAGCCCGTCGGGCCGTGCCTGATGATCACGCCGTGGAACTTCCCGCTGGCGATGGGCACCCGCAAGATCGGGCCCGCGGTGGCCGCCGGCTGCACGATGGTGGTCAAACCCGCCGGCCTGACGCCGCTCACGATGATGGCGCTCGTCGACATCATGACCGAGGCGGGGCTGCCCGCCGGTGTCCTCAACCTGATCGGCACCAGCGAGACCGGTGCGGTGATGGAGCCGCTGATCCGCGACCCGCGGCTGCGCAAGCTGACCTTCACCGGCTCCACCGAGGTCGGCCGCAAGCTCGTCGAGCAGTCCGCCGAGGGCCTGCTGCGGGTGTCGATGGAGCTCGGCGGCAACGCGCCGTTCGTCGTCTTCGGCGACGCCGACCTCGACGCGGCGCTCGACGGCGCCATGCTCGCCAAGATGCGCAACGTCGGTGAGGCCTGCACGGCCGCCAACCGCTTCATCGTGCACGAGTCGGTCGCCGACGAGTTCTCCCGCCGGCTCGCCGAGCGGATGGGGGCGCTCGTGGTCGGGCGCGGCACCGAGGACGGGGTCGACGTCGGCCCGCTGGTCGAGGCCAAACAGCGCGACAAGGTCGCCGACATCGTCGACGACGCCGTCAAGCACGGCGCTGAGGTCGCCGTGGGTGGCTCGCCCGGTGAGGGGGCCGGCTACTTCTACGCCCCGACGGTGCTCACCGACGTGCCGCCGCAGGCGCGGATGTTCCGCGAGGAGATCTTCGGCCCAGTCGCGCCGGTGTTCACCTTCGCCGACGACGCCGAGGGGGTGAAGCTGGCCAACGACACCGAGTACGGCCTGGTCGGCTACGTCTACACCCAGGACCTGTCGCGCGCGCTCACCGTCTGCGAGCAGCTCGAGACCGGGATGGTCGGCCTCAACCAGGGCGTGATCTCGAACCCGTCGGCGCCGTTCGGCGGGGTCAAGGCCAGCGGCTTCGGCCGCGAGGGTGGCGCCGAGGGCATCGGGGAGTACCTCGAGACCAAGTACGTCGGGATCAAGCTGTGACGGCTGACTGCTGGATTGCCTCCGGGACTGCCCGCCGGACCGGCTGCCGGACCGCCTGCTGGGCGGACTCAGCCGCGGCGGCGACCCGGTAGAGCCGGGCGTCGCAGCCGTACGGCGCCATCAGCTGAACTCCGACCGGCAGCCCTGAGTCCGGGCAGTCGCCGGCCGGCAGCGACAGCGCGGCGATGCCGGTGAGGTTGGCCAGCACCGTCCAGCAGTCGGTGCGCGGAGCCGCGAGCGGGTCGTCGAGGCCGTGGCCCAGCAGCGGCGCCGTCACCGGCAGCGTCGGCGAGGCCAGCAGCGTGCACTGGCCCCAGGTCGCGTCCACGGCTGCGCGCAAGCCGTCCGCCACCGCCCAGGCCGCGCCGAGTGCGGATCCGTCGGCGTCGGCGGCGATCCGCCGTCCGACATCCAGGCGTCGACGGGCCTCGGCACCGAGCAGCACACCATCGGCGTACGGCTCGAGCGTCGCCAGCGACTCGTACGAGGAGATGACGTAGTACGCCTCCAGCGCCGCGAGCGTCGCGGGCAACGACACCTCGACCACGTCGGCGCCGAGTTGCGTGAGCACCTCGATGGTGTCGGCGAAACGCGCCCGGACACCGGCGGTGTTCGCCGCCCCGGTCATCTGGCTCACCACGCCGACCCGGTGTCCGGTCAGGTCGGGGTCGACGGCGCCCGCCAGCGCGGACTCGACCAACCCGCGGCCGTTGCGCGCGCCGGCCATGGCCTGGTGCAGCATCGCAGCGTCGACCACGGTGCGCGCGATCGGCCCGGCCCGGTCCAGGCTGGGTGCGAACGGCACGATCCCGCCGAGCGGGATGCTGCCGTGCGACGGTTTGACCCCGACAACGCCGCACTGCGCGGCCGGCTCACGGATCGAGCCGCCGGTGTCGGTGCCGACCGCTGCCGGGAC
>JACCVL010000128.1 GCA_013698185.1 Nocardioidaceae bacterium | reverse complement strand
CGGCCGACCCCCCGGCCTCCGACCAGGGCGGGCAGGGCGCCGACGACCCCGCCGCGGCCAATCACGCGGCGACCCGGCTGCGTGCCGCGGCAGGCCGACGCCTCATCGCTGCGGTGCAACTCGGGTGGTCGGCGCGCGACGGGCGCTCGTTCGCCAACGCTGTCGCCGACTCCGCCCGCGGGCGACAGGCAGCCCGCGAGACGTGGCAGGCGTGGCAGGACCTGCACGTCGACGACCTCCGGCTGCGCTGGGTGCGTGCCGTCCGGCCGCCGCCAGGTCAACCAGCCGGCTCCGCGGCGGCCCTGCTGCGCGCGCAGTGGACCCAGCCGGGATGGCCGGCTCCCGCGGCCACCGAGCTCACCGTCGTCTTCAGCGTCGGTGCCGCGCCCGGCTCTCCCGACGGACGCCTGGTCGACTGGACCCCGGGCATTGTGCCCACGCCGGCACCGATGCCGGTGTGGGCGATGGGTCGTCTCGCCATCGCCTCGAGCGCGGCGGATCGGGTCGTTAGCCTGCCCGGGTCGCTGAGGCGTACGCTCCCGCCCCAGATCGGGCTGCCGGGCCTGGTGCGGCAAGCGCACCGCAGCGTGTCGGCGCTGGTGCCCGGCGGGGACGATCGGGTCCAGGTGGTGCTGGCGGACCGGACCGGCCAGTTCAGAGCTCTGCTGGGGCAACCGACCGCGGGCGGCCACCAGTCCGTGGCCGCGGTCACGACCACGGTGGGTCGTTCGGCGAACGGCGAGGCGGCGGTGCAGGTCGTGCTGAACCCCGACGTGGTCCGCCGACTACGCCCCGCGGCGTTCCCGGTCGTGCTCGCGCACGAGATCACCCACGCAGTCACCGGCGCGGCGACGGTGCCGATGCCGTTGTGGGTCGCCGAGGGCTTCGCCGACTTCGTGGCGTTGCACGCCCACCCGGTCCCGGTGCGCACCGCGGCGGCGGGGGCGCTGGCACAGGTCCGGCGCCACGGGCCGCCGCGATCACTGCCGGGCAACGCGGATCTGGCCCCGGGTGCACCCGGCGCCGACCGCTTCTACGAGCTGGCCTGGCTGGCCGTCCGGTCGCTGC
Organism: Nocardioidaceae bacterium; assembly: GCA_013698185.1. Classification (GTDB taxonomy): domain Bacteria; phylum Actinomycetota; class Actinomycetes; order Propionibacteriales; family Nocardioidaceae; genus JACCVL01. The sequence continues at coordinate 46,324 of JACCVL010000128.1, read as the reverse complement.
ACCACCGGGTCGGGACGAGTGCGACAGCGGCCTTTCACCAGGCGGTCGCGCACGGTCAGCCTGTCGGCGACGCGCTGCGTCAGCACGCTGGTCTCAGCCTCGCCCGACTGACTGCGGCCTGGCGCGCTGACATCGCGAGGCTGGCCGATGACGATCACTGAGCCGGCCGAGGGTGAGCCAGCTGGGACGCGGCGGGCGGTCTGGTGGTGGCTCCTGCTCGGGGGTGCAGCACTGGTGGCACTGGCGGCCATCGTCGTTCCGTGGGACTGGCCGGGCCCGGACACGTCGGGCGCGATGGATCCGGACGCGGGACTCACGGCGGACACCCTGGCCGCCATCCACGACTACCAGTCCACGGCCGTGCCTCTCGGCCTGAGCGCCCATGCCGTCTCGATCGCCCTGGCCCTTCTGCTCGGCCTGACGCCGCTCGGCGCCCGGCTGGTCCGTAGGCTCCCCGGCCGGCGCCGGTGGCCGGTCCACCTGTTGATGACCGTGCTGGCGCTGGTCGTCCTGGGCCGGCTCGTGACGCTGCCGATGACCGTGCCGCTCGAGGCGGCTCGGCGTGCTGCCGGGCTGTCCACCCGCAGTTGGCCGGCGTGGGCCCTCGATGTCACCCGCGGGGTGCTTGTCGACAGCGTGAGTACGGGGATCGCGCTGCTGGTGCTGCTCGGTCTGGCGCGCTGGGGGCGACGGGGCTGGTGGCTGCTGGCCTCGGTGGCGGCAGGGCTGCTGGTGGTGGCCGGGTCCTACCTCTACCCGGTGTTCGTCGAGCCGGTCTTCAACTCCTTCGAGCCACTGCCGGATGGGCGGTTGCGCACCTCGCTCGTGCAGCTGGCGGCTGAGGACGGCATCACCGTTGACGAGGTACTGCAGGTCGACGCCTCGCGCCGTACGACCGCTCTCAACGCCTACGTCTCCGGTCTCGGCTCGACCCGGCGGGTCGTGCTCTACGACACCCTCCTGCGCGAGGCGTCCGCCGCCGAGATCAGGGTGGTGCTGGCACATGAGCTGGGACACGCTGACGCCCACGACGTCGAGACCGGTACGGCACTGGGTGCCCTGGGCGCCATGGCGGGGGTGACGGCTCTGATCCTCCTCGCCGGTGCCGGCCCCGTCCGCAGGCGGGCAGGCGTCGCCGGGCTGCACACGATCGAGGCGGTTCCGTTGGTGCTGGCAGTGGTCGCGGTCGGGATGCTCGTGGCGCTGCCGGCACAGAACGCCGTCAGCCGGGCGATCGAGGCCAGAGCCGATGTTCATGCCCTCGAACTGACCGGTGCGACCCGCAGCTTCGAGGTGATGCAGCGCCGGTTCGCGGCCACCAACCTCACCGACCCCGACCCGCCAAGGTGGCTGTACCTGTGGTTTGCCAATCACCCGAGCGCAGCCGAGCGCATCGCGCTGGCCAGGAGCTGGTCGGCCGAGCGCTGACGCGCGCCGTCACGCCGACGGCGACGTGCTGGTGATCAGACCCGCCCGGATGGCATTCATGATCGCCTGTGCCCGGTTGGCCGCGCCGAGCTTGTCGTAGATCTTGGAGATGTGGGTCTTCGCCGTTGACTCAGAGATGTAGAGCTTGCGGGCGATCGCTGCCACCCCGAGACCCTCGGCCAGCAGGTCGAGCACCTCACGCTCCCGCGGGGAAAGCTGGGGGCCGGTCGGCTTCAGGCGGCGTTGCATGGCCTCGGCCAGGTCCGGTGCGGTGAACGACCGCGGTGACACCGCCGCATGACGGGCCGCCGACACGACGTCGTCGGCCGGCGCATCCTTGGGCACGAAGGCAGAGGCTCCCGCGTCGAGAGCCGCGAAGAGCTGCTCGTCGCCGGCGTACATGGTGAGGACGACGATGCCGAGCCCGGCAACGTGCTGGCGCATCTTGCGGACGAGATCGAGCCCCGATCCGTCGGGCAACCGGACGTCGATGACGACCACCTGCGGTTTGAGGGAGGCGACCTGCTGCTCACCCTGCCCGAGGTTGGCTGCCTCGCCGGCGACCGTGAAGTCGTCAGCTCGCTCGAAGGCCCGGCGCAGGCCCTGCCGGATCAGATCGTGATCATCGATGAGCAAGACCGAGGTGGTCATCTCGTGGTCCCTCCCCACTGTGTCGTCGGCGATAGATCGGGAGTCTACTCACGCTATGTGACTAACCGTGTGCTGTGTGCTAACTCGTGTCTGTTTTCGCCGATCTTCAAGGATCAAGATGACCTCGGTGCCCGTGGTGCCAGCCACCTTGTTGCGCACCCGCAGCACCGCCCCGATGCGCTCCGCCCGCTCGCGCATGGTCCGCATTCCGAAGCTGTCGTCGCGCGCAACGCCGAGTCCGCGACCGTCGTCGGCGACGACGAGCCGGGCGTACGGAGAATCCACCGCAAGCGTCACGTGCAGGTTGCGGGCACCGGAGTGCTTGCGGGCGTTGTGGATTGCCTCCTGCGCGATGCGCAGGATCTCGGTCTCGATCTGGGCGGGAAGACGCTTGGCCCCCTCGGCCAGAGAGACATGCACGGTCATGCCCGACCGTGACCCGATCAGCCGTACGTGGTCGGACAGGACCGCGCCCAGGCTGACGGTGGGGCTCACCTCGGTGCGCAGGTCGAAGATCGACAAGCGGAGCTCGTTGGTGAGCCGGGTCAGCTCGCGGCGCAGCTGCTGCAGGTCGGTGCGTTGACTGCCCTCGGCGTCGGCGACCATCCCGTCCACCAGGTAGCCGACCGAGGCGATCTCCTGGGCGATGCCGTCGTGGATCTCGCGGGCCAGCCGGCGGCGTTCCTCGGCCGTTGCCAGGGATCGCACCTCGTCGAACAGCATCGCGGTCTCGAGCCGCACACAGTGATCGGACAGCGCCTCCCGCAGCTCGTGGATCTCGGTGCCGGTGAGAGTGCGATCCGTCTCCACCACCAGGACACCGATGACGCGCACCCCCACCTGCAGTGGCATCGCCAGCCGGATGTAGTGGGGGCTTCCGGCCGGCCCGGACGGGCGCTGGACGGGCGACTCGTTGGTCCAGGCATCCATCACGATCGGGTCGTCACCGCTCAGCTCCCGTGCGGCGCCTCCCCCCTGCTCCGCGAGTGGCTGCAGGGTGCCACCCTCGGAGCGGGCCAGCACGACGGCCATGGACACGTCGCTGCGGCGGTCGACCTCGGTGAGCATCTGCTGGGCGATGCCCACCGGGTCCAGGCCGGCGGACAGCCGGCGCGCCACCGTACGGAGCTGGGCGAGCAGGCGTCGGGCCGACTCGTAGCCGGTGTCGTCACCGACCGGCGCCGCGGATGGCAGCCCGGTTAGGTGGTGTCCCAGCAGGGCGACCCCGGCGCTGCTGATCAGCCATGGCAACGTCATCTCGAGACGGGCCAGGAACGTGTCGGGCGAGAGGTCCGTCACGGTGAGCAGGTCGAGGACGATGAACTGCGCCACGACCGTCATCACGACCGGTCGCCAGGCGCCCGTCAGGGCGGCGACGAACGGGGAGACCAGGCAGTACGCCAGCGCGCCGGGGAACTCTGAGACCGACACGCCGATGAGCAGACCCGCGACCACCGCCTCGACGACGGCGACCTGGCCGCGCCGGTCGTACCACCGCAGCGAGACCGCACTGCTGATCACAGCCACCGCGCACACCGCGGCGGCGGTGAGAACGGCGCGATTGGTCGGCGCGAGCGCTGCGAGCAGGCAGCTCGTTGTTGCTGCGAGCACGCGGGCCCCCAGCATCGCTGCCTGCTCTCGAGTCAGCGTGGACAACGCCTGCACAGACAGCGCCCCCTGCCGGTCGACGCATAGGCGGAATGTGCAGAGAGTAGTCGTTTGATGGCCGCGAGTCAGTCACCGGCTTCTTCGGCCAGGTTGGCGGCTCACTGGTAGAGGGCGTCCACGTCGGCCTGGTAGTCCTGCAACACGCTGGCCCGCCTGAGCTTCTGGCTAGGCGTCAGGTGTCCCGACTGCTCGGTCCACACCGAGGTCAGGACCCGGAACCGGCGCACGGACTCGGCGCGCGAGACCGTGGTGTTGGCCGCATCCACGGCCGTCGCGATCTCGTCGCGCAGGTCGGGGTCATCGGCAAGCTGATGGATATCGGGCGACCGACCGAACGTCCGTGCCCAGGTCGCGGTCGCCTCGACATCGAGACTCACCAGCGCGGCGACGTACGGCCTGCCGTCACCGACGACGAGGCACTGGCTGACCAGCGGGTGAGCTCGGATGCGGTCCTCGAGCCCGGCGGGGGCCACGCTCTTGCCGCCCGCGGTGACCAGGATCTCGGTCTTGCGGCCCGTCACCGTGACGAAGCCCTCGCCGTCGATCTCCCCGAGATCGCCGGTGTGGAACCAGCCGCCGGCCAGCGCCGCCGCGGTCGCCCGCGCGTTGCCCCAGTAACCGCCGAAGACCTGCGTGCCGCGAAAGAGCAGCTCACCGTCATCGGCGACCCGCACCGTGATCCCTGGCAGTGGCCGCCCGACCGTACCGACCTTGTGCAGGCCGGGGAGGTTCGCCGTCACCGCGGCGGTCGTCTCGCTCAGTCCGTAGCCTTCCAGCACCGTCAGCCCGATGCCGTGGAAGAAGTGCGCGAGACGCTCACTCAGCGGGCCGCCGCCACACAGCGCGTAGCCGAGGCGACCGCCGAGACGTGCCCGCAGCCGCCGGTAGACGAGTCGGTCGAGGACGGCGTGCCGGGCACGAAGCGCCGGGCCGGGCCGCCCGCTGTCGTGGGCCTGGCTCCAGGCGATGGCGGTGGACGCCGCGGTGGCAAACAGCCTGCTGTGCCCGCTTATCGCGGCCTGCTGACTGGCCGAGGTATACATCGTCTCGAGGACTCTCGGCACGGCCAGGACGAAGGTAGGTCTAAACGACCTGATCTCCGCCGTGAGCTGCGCTATCTCCGCGGTGTGGCCGAGGGTGGTCCCGGTACGCATGCACGCGACCTGGACGACGCGGGCGAACACGTGAGCCAGCGGCAAGACCAGCAACGTCGAGGCAGCGTCTCGGTCGAACAGCTCGTCCAAGGTGTCGGAGGCGGCGTCCAGGGCCGCCATGAAGTGGCCATGGGTGAGCGGACATCCCTTGGGCCGCCCGGTGGTCCCCGAGGTGTAGACGATCGTGGCCAGCCGGCCCGGCGTCACCGCCGCACGGCGATCCTCGAGCCGGTCGTCGCTGACCTCGGCGCCCAGCGCGCTCAGCTCTGCGACTGCCCCCTCGTCGATGCTCCACACATGCTCCAGGGCAGGGAGCGCTACCCGCGCCGGCGCCACGCGCGCCTCGTGGCCGAGATGCTCTACGACCACCGCGACGCTGCCGGAGTCGGCGAGGATCCAGGCGATCTGGTCGGTCGTCGAGGACTCGTAGATCGGGACCGTGACCGCACCGACCCACCAGATGGCGTAGTCGGCAAGCGTCCACTCGTAGCGGGTCCGAGACAGCACGGCCACTCTGTCCTCCGGCTGCACCCCGACCGCCAGCAAACCCTTGGCGAAGGCGACGACCTGGTCGCGGAAGTCGCCCGCTGTGACATCCGACCACCGACCGGCGCTGGACCCCGGGACGGCCCCGGGTGCACCGCGGCGCAGCAGCACCCGGGTCGCGTCCTGGGCGACCTGTGCGAGCACGTCGTCGGTGAGGCTGCCGTGGTCGGGGGCCGCGGCAACCGTAGGGACGGAGAACTCGCGCACTCAGGAACGCTACCGTCCGGCGCCACGAGCCGGACGCCCGCCGACGTCGGTAGTCTCCCGCCATGGCCGACCAGACAACCTCTGACATCGCGGTGGCCTCCGAGCCGGCACGGGTGATGGCGGTCATCGCCGACTTCGAGTCCTATCCCAGCTGGGCTACCGGCGTGCAGCAGGCAGAGGTGCTGACCGTGGGGCCCGGTGGGCGTGCTGAGCAGGTGCGCTTCGTCCTCGATGCCGCACCTATCCGGGACGAGTACGTCCTGGCGTACGACTGGGACGGTGACGCCCAGGTCAGCTGGACCCTGGTCCGGGGCACGGTGCTCAAGGGCCTGACCGGTGCCTACGTCCTGGACGCGGTCGGCGACGGAGACACCAGGGTGACCTACCAGCTTGCGGTCGATGTCTCGATCCCGATGATCGGCCTGCTGCGGCGCAAGGCCGAGAAGGTCATCATCGACGCCGCCCTCAAGGGGCTCAAGAAGCGTGTCGAGGAGGTCCGGTGAGCGCCGGCGCAGACGACCGGATCGGCTCCGCGGCGGAGGAGGCGGCGCGGCTGATCGACGCCGTGTCCGGGCGGACCGACGACTGCGCCTGGTGCCCGCTGTGCCGAGCGGCAGCGTTCCTCCGCGACACCGACCCGGAGGTGCGGGCGCGCGTCGTGTCGTCTGCCACCGCTCTAATGGTGTCGCTGCGCGACCTCGCTGACTCGGCAGCCCGGCCACCGGCGCCCCGCGATGAGTCCGACCAGCCAGCGGACGACCAGTGGGAGTGACGGTCGGTGTCGACGTGGGTGGCACCAAGATCGCCTCCGGCGTCGTGGACGAACACGGTGCCATCCTCGAGCAGGAGCAGCTGCCGACCCCCGCCGCCACCGGCTCCGATGCGGCCGCCGCCATCGCCGTCGCTATCGCCGACCTCGTCACTCGGCACCGCGAGCGCCATGACGTCGTGGCGGTCGGCGTCGGCGCGGCAGGTTTCGTCGACTCCCGCCGGTCGACAGTCATGTTCGCCCCCAACATCGCCTGGCGGGACGAGCCGCTGCGAGACCGGGTGATGGCGAAGATCCACCTGCCGACGGTGATCGAGAACGACGCCAACGCCGCAGCATGGGCAGAGTTCCAGTTCGGTGCGGGGGAGCATGTCGACGACTTGATCCTGCTCACCGTCGGGACCGGCATCGGCGGGGGCATCGTCTTGGACGGCGCCCTGCACCGGGGTGCGTTCGGCGTCGCCGCCGAGGTCGGCCACATGCGGGTCGTGCCCCACGGTGAGCGGTGCGGATGCGGCAACCGGGGCTGCTGGGAGCAGTACGCCAGCGGGCGCGCCCTGGTCCGCGAGGCCCGCGAGCTGGTGGGGTCGGGCTCGCCCTTGGCAGCCGCTCTCGCGGACGCGTGCGGCGGCGACGTGGATGCGCTGGAGGGTCCGATGGTGACCCAGTTGGCGCAGGACGGCGACCTGGCCAGCATCGAGCTGGTCGGCGACGTCGGCCGGTGGCTCGGTTCGGGACTGGCCTCCCTTGCCGACATCCTCGACCCCGCGGTCGCGGTCATCGGTGGCGGCGTCTCGGCAGCCGGCGAGCTGCTGCTCGAGCCGTTGCGTGACACCTTCCGCCGCGAGCTGAGTGGGCGCGGACACCGGCCGATGCTCGAGATCAGGCCCGCCGAGATGGGCAACACCGCGGGCATCGTGGGCGCCGGGGACCTCGCTCGCCAGCCCTGAGCGCGTGGGCGCGGGGTTGCTGCCCGTGCGGTCTGGGACAATGCCGTCGTGCCACTGCTCGAACGCCTTGCGATCGGGATCGACATCGGGGGGACGAAGGTTGCCGCCGGTGTCGTCGATCCCGACGGCAACGTCGTCGACCGCACCCGCCGCGATACCCCCAGCGCCAGCCCGACCGAGGTCGAGGACACCATCGCCGACATCGTCCGCGAGCTGAGGTCGCGTCATGACGTGGTCGGGGTGGGCATCGGCGCGGCCGGCTTCGTCGACATCACCCGCTCCACGGTGTTGTTCGCACCACACCTTGCCTGGCGCCACGAACCGCTGCGCGATGCCGTACAGCGGCGCATCGAGCTCGCGGTGGTGGTCGAGAACGACGCGAACGCCGCTGCCTGGGCGGAGTTCCGCTTCGGTGCCGCTCAGCGTGAGGAGGATCTGATCTGCATCACGCTCGGCACCGGGATCGGTGGCGCGATCATGATCGGGGGGCACCTCTACCGTGGTCGCCACGGCATGGCCGGCGAGTTCGGGCACATGCAGGTGGTGCCGGGCGGGCATCGCTGCGAGTGCGGCAACCGCGGCTGCTGGGAGCAGTACGCCAGCGGCAACGCCCTCGTACGCGAGGCGCGGGAGATGGCCCTCACCAAGTCGCCGCTGGCCGCGCCGATGCTTGCCGACATCGGAGTCGATCCGGCGGACATCACCGGACCCATGGTGTCCGACGCCGCCCGTCGCGGGGACCCTGCCGCGCAGGAGTTGCTGGCCGAGGTCGGGCAGTGGCTCGGCGTCGGCATGGCGGGCCTGGCTGCCGCGCTGGACACCGGACTGTTCGTGGTGGGTGGAGGTGTGTCAGCCGCCGGTGAGCTGCTGTTGGCTCCCGCCCGCGAGGCCTACCGGCGGAGCCTGACCGGTCGAGGCTTCCGGTCCGAGGCCCGTATCGTCCGGGCACACCTCGGCAACGAGGCCGGGCTCGTCGGCGCGGCCGACCTCGCCCGGTCCCGGCGCTCGAGGTCGCGGTCCCGGTCCAGGTCTCGGTCGAGGGCACGGGCGCGACGTTCGTGGGGTGACGGCACCTCACCGGTGGCCCGGCTGAGCCAGCGCTGGGTCGAGTGAGCGCCCGCCCAGCCCCGTCCGGGCGCGGGGCGCGCCGGGGCGTGCGGGTGGTGCTCAGCGATGGACGAGGTTCAGCTCGAAGGAGTACCGCTCGGGCCGGTAGGTGTGGTCGCCGTACTCCACGGCCCGGCCCGTGTCGTCGTAGGCGACCCGGCGCATCGTCAGCAGCGGTGCACCGCGGCGCTCATCGAGCAGTCGGGCCTCTCGCGCCTCCGCCCGGCGCGCACCGATGCGCTGGTTGGCCACCCGCAGCACGATCCCCGCCCGGCGCAGCAGGAGATACAGGCCCTCGGTGCGCAAGTCCGCGGCCCGCAGGTCGGCGATGTCGACCGGCAGGTGGTTGTGCAGCAGCGCCAGCGGCTCGTCCGCGACTCGTCGCACTCGCTCGAGCGACCACACCGCCGTGCCGGGCTCGATACCCAGCTCACCGGCCACGTCGGCGGGGGCCCCCACGACGTCGCAGGAGAGCACATCGGTGTGCGGCTGCTGTCCGCTGCGGAGCAGGTCGTCGTACAGGCTGGTCAGCTCCACCGATCGATAGATCTGACTACCGACCACCTGGGTGCCGACGCCGCGCTTGCGCACGATCATGCCCTTGTCGACCAGCACCTTGATCGCCTGGCGCAGGGTGGGCCGCGAAAGTCCCAGCGAGCCGGCGAGGTCGATCTCGTTGCTGATGCGGTCACCGGGCGACAGGTCGCCACTGACAATGGCGGCCTCGAGTTGCTCGGCCACCTGGAAGTACAGCGGTACGGGACTCGATCGGTCCAGAGCGATGCGCGGTCGGACAGCCATGACCGCCAGCATCTGCTGCCGATGTAGCAACGTCAATATGTCAAGACATACTCTTGACATCAGGCCGCAACACGGACGAGACTCCCGACGACGCGCTGCACGGAGTGCCGCTGGGAGGAACGACAGTCGGATGAGGCTCGACCGAGTGGCTGCTGCCCCCATCTCGTGGGGCGTCTGCGAGGTGCCCGGCTGGGGAGTCCAGCTCGAGTCGACACTCGTGCTGAGCCAGATGCGCGAGCTCGGTCTGCAGGCGACCGAGTTCGGCCCGGTCGGCTTTCTGCCCGATGACCCCGTCGACAAGGCCGCCCTGCTGGCGTCGTACCAGCTGCGGGCCGTGGGCGGGTTCCTGCCCGTCGTGCTGCACGACGAGGACCAGGATCCGTTGCCGCAGGTGTGCGGTTACATCGATGCCTGTCGTGCTGCCGGCGCGGACGTGGTGGTGTTGGCCGCAGCCAGCGGGGCGGCCGGGTATGACACGCGGCCGGTGCTGGACGACGCGCACTGGACGACGATGATCGGCAACCTCCACGGGCTGGCCAAGTACGCCGAGTCCAGCGGCATCGTCCTCGCGCTGCACCCCCACGTCGGCACCATGGTGGAGACGCGCGCTGAGGTTGAGCGTGTGATCGAAGGCTCCGACGTCGGCTTATGCCTGGACACCGGCCATCTGTTCCTCGGCGGCACCGACCCCGTCGTGCTGGCTGCCGAGCACCCCCATCGGGTCGTCCACGTCCATCTGAAGGACGTCGACCGGGTCACCGCCGACCGGGTGCTGGCCGGCGAGCTCCCCTTCACCGTTGCGGTGGGCGGCGGGCTGTTCCGCCCGTTGGGTGCGGGGGACATCGATATCGCGGCCATCGTGGGTGCACTCGAGCGGTCCGGATACGAAGGCTGGTACGTGCTGGAGCAGGACGTGATGCTGCGGGCCGGTGACGCGCACGACCCCCGGGCCGATGTCGTGACCAGCCTTGACCACCTGCGTGAGGCCGTCGCATGACATCGGCTGCCTCCTACGACGTGGTCACGATGGGCCGGGCGGGCGTCGATGTGTACCCGCACCAGGTCGGCGTCGGGCTCGAGGACGTGGTGTCGTTCGGCAAGTACCTCGGCGGCAGCGCGGCCAACGTGGCAGTCGCCGCGGCGCGGTACGGCCGGCGTACGGCGCTCGTCTCCCGTGTCGGCGAGGACCCCTTCGGACGGTTCGTGTGTCGGGCGCTGCGCGGCTTCGGTGTCGACGACCAGTTCGTGCAGACGGTGCGCGACCTAGCGACCCCGGTGACCTTCTGTGAGATCTTTCCGCCGGACGACTTTCCGCTCTACTTCTACGGACGGACCCCGGTCGCGCCCGACCTCATGCTGCGGGCGGAGGAGATGACCGGGCGGGTCGCCGACGCGATCCGCGGCGCCGGAGTCTTCTGGGTCACCGGTACAGGGTTGTCGACCGAGCCGAGCCGCGAAGCCACGATGGCGGCACTGGACGTCCGCGGGCGTCGTGGCAGCACGGTCTTCGATCTCGACTATCGCCCGACGTTCTGGGCGTCCCGCGATACCGCCCGGGCGGCGTACGCCGCGGCGCTCCCGCTGGTCTCGGTCGCCGTCGGCAACCTCGACGAGTGTGACGTCGCCGTCGGCGAACGCGAGCCTGACGCGGCGGCCAAGGCTCTGCGTGCCGCGGGCGTCGATCTTGCGGTGGTGAAGCAGGGGCCGGCCGGCGTCCGAGGCGACGGCGCGCACGGCTGCGTCGAGGTGCCACCCAGGTCGGTCGAGGTCGTCAACGGACTGGGCGCCGGCGATGCCTTCGGTGGCGCGCTGTGCCACGGGTTGCTGGCCGGGTGGGGGCTGCAGCGCACGCTCGGCTTCGCCAACGCTGCCGGCGCCCTGGTCGCGTCACGACTGGCCTGTGCAGACGCCATGCCCACCGTCGAAGAGGTGGAGGAGCTGCTGTGACCACCGCCTCGACCCCTCCGGTCGGAATGGACGAGCTGATTGCGACCCGGTTGCGTGAGCCGCACCGCATCGTCGCGGCCGCTGCTGCTCGGCGCCGGCCCGATCGCCTCGTCGGCACGACCGGGCGGCTCCTGCTGGTGGCCGCTGACCACCCGGCCCGCGGTGCGCTGCGGGCGGGCGAGCGGGCGGTGGCCATGGGTGATCGGCCGGAGCTGCTCGATCGGCTCTGCACCGCGGTGTCGCGGCCCGGTGTCGACGGCGTGCTGGGCACCGCGGACATCGTGGAGGACCTCATGATGCTCGGGGTGCTCGAGGACAAGGTCGTCATCGGCTCGATGAACCGGGGTGGCCTGGCGGGAACGGTCTTCGAGATCGACGACCGCTTCACCGGCTACACCGCCGGCGCCATCGCGGCCGCAGGGCTGCAGGGCGGGAAGATGCTGTTGCGCATCGACCCCGATGACCCCTCGACGGCACCGACCCTGCAGTCGTGTGCGGAGGCTGTTGACGCACTTGCCGGTCACGGTCTGATGGCGATGGTGGAGCCGTTCATCTGCCAGCGGGTCGAGGGCAGGGTGCGCAACGTCTTGAGCACCGAGGCAGTCGTCCGTTCGGCCGCTGTCGCTGCCGGCCTCGGCGGAACGTCGGCGCACACCTGGCTCAAGCTGCCGGTCGTACCGGACATGGAGCAGGTGCTGGCCGCCACCATGTTGCCGGTCCTGCTGCTGGGCGGCGAGGTCGCCGCCGACTCCGGGGCTCAGCGCGACACCTGGCGCAAGGCGCTGGCCTTCCCCACTGCCGCGGGCATGGTGGTCGGCCGGTCGCTCCTCTATCCACCTGACGGCGATGTCGCTGGCGCGGTCGACGCCACCGTGGAGCTGATGACATGACCCTGACGTCGCGTGATCTGCACCTGCCGGCTGGTTCCAGCGGCTCCGCCCCCTACGAGGTCGACGTCGACCCGCTGCGGGCGGGCTGGACGTATTGCGGGCTGCGGGTCCTGGCGCTCGCACCGGGGCAGCGCGTCGAGCTGGACCGGGACCCGGCCGAGATGGTGGTGGTGCCGCTCGCGGGAGCCTGCCTGGTGGCTGTCGAGGGCGACGAGTATCGGCTGCACGGTCGCGACAGCGTGTTCACGGGGGTGACCGACACGCTGTATGTGCCCGGCGATCGGGGGGTGGCCGTCAGCAGCGAGGGCGGGGGCCGGTTCGCGCTGGCAACAGCGGCCCGCGACCAGACCATAATCCGCGGATCGCGCGACCATAACCCGCGGATCGTGCGGGCGGAGGACGTACCCGTCGAGTTGCGCGGGGCCGGCCAGGCGAGCCGGCAGGTGCACAACTTCGGCACTCCGGGGACACTCGACGCCGAGCGACTGATCGTGTGCGAGGTGCTGACTCCGGCCGGCAACTGGTCGAGCTGGCCACCGCACAAGCACGACGAGGACCGCGACGGGGAGAGTGTGCTGGAGGAGATCTACTACTTCGAGGTCGCGGCCGGACCGGCCGGCGCGGGCATCGGCTACCAGCGGGTCTACGGCCACGACAAGTCCGATGTGGACGTCCTCGCCGAGGTGCGCAGCGGTGACGTCGTCTTGATCCCGCACGGCTGGCACGGTCCGTCGATGGCGGCGCCGGGGTACGACCTGTACTACCTCAATGTGATGGCCGGTCCCGGCGAGCGGGCCTGGAACATCTGCGACGACCCCGCGCACGCCTGGGTGCGGGCCGGTTGGGGCGCGGAGCTCGTCGACCCCCGACTGCCGTTCACCAGCGCGTCGAGGCGGAACGCCGCCGCGGAGGTGTCGGCGCCGTGAGCGACCAGATCCGGTTGACGGTGGCCCAGGCCGTCGTGCGTTTCCTGGCCGCCCAGCAGGTGCAGCGCGACGGGGAGCGGCAGCGCTTCATCGCGGGCTGCTGGGGCATCTTCGGCCATGGCAACCTCGCGGGCATCGGGCAGGCGCTGCTCGAGGAAGAGCGGTCAGCCAACGCCGGCGAGGACCCCGAACGGCCGAGGCTGTGTTACCGGCAGGGCCGCAACGAGCAGGCCATGGTGCACGCCGCGGTCGGCTACGCCCGCCACCGGGACCGGCTGGCGACGTACGCGGTCACCGCGTCGGTGGGTCCGGGCTCGACCAACATGGTGACCGGGGCTGCGCTGGCGACCATTAACCGGCTGCCGGTGCTGCTGCTGCCCGGCGACGTCTTCTCGACCCGGGTCGCCAACCCGGTGCTGCAGGAGCTCGAGGATCCCGGCAGCCTGGACCTCACCGTCAACGACACGTTCCGGCCGGTGTCGCGTTACTTCGACCGGATCCACCGACCCGAGCAGCTGCCGGCGGCGCTGCTGGCGGCGATGCGGGTGCTCAGCGACCCGGTGGAGACCGGCGCGGTCACGCTGGCACTGCCCCAGGACGTGCAGGCCGAGGCGTACGACTGGCCGGTCGAGCTGTTCGAGACGCGGGTGTGGCAGGTGCCTCGCCCGGTGCCGGAGCCGGCTGCGCTGGGCCGGGCGATCGCGGTGCTCCGCTCGGCGGAGCGCCCGCTGGTGGTGGTCGGCGGTGGCGTCATCTACGCCGGTGCCACCGATGTGCTGCGGGACTTCGCCGAGGCCACCGGGGTGCCGGTGGCGGAGACCCAGGCCGGCAAGGGCGCCCTGCCCTACGACCATCTGCAGGCCGTCGGTGCCATCGGTGCCACCGGGAGCACCGCCGCCGACGCGCTGGCGGCCGACGCCGACGTCGTGCTCGGGGTAGGCACCCGGTGGAGCGACTTCACCACCGCGTCCCGGTCGGTGTTCGGTGCCGACGTGTGTTTCGTCAACCTCAACGTCGCGTCGTTCGACGCGCACAAGCAGTCGGCCACCGCGCTTGTCGCCGACGCCCGCGAGGGGCTGGCGGCGCTGCAAGCCGGCTTGGCAGGCTGGACGGCTGCTCCGGCGTGGACCGAGCGCAGCCGTTCGCTGGCTCGGGACTGGGACGACACCGTCCAGCGGGCGTACACCGTGGGCCACACGCCGCTGCCGGCACAGTCGGAGGTCATCGGCGTCGTCAACGACGTCACTGCGCCCACCGACGTGGTGGTGTGTGCGGCGGGGTCCATGCCCGGCGACCTGCACAAGCTCTGGCGCACCCGGGACCGCAAGGGCTACCACGTCGAGTACGGCTACTCCTGCATGGGCTACGAGGTGGCCGGCGGCCTCGGGGTCAAGCTGGCGGCCATCGACCAGGGCGAGGACCGCGAGGTGGTCGTCCTGGTCGGCGACGGCTCCTACCTGATGATGGCGACCGAGCTGGTGACCGCCGTGGCTGAGGGGGTCAAGCTCGTGGTGGTGCTGGTGCAAAACCACGGCTTCGCCTCGATCGGCGCGCTCAGCGAGTCCCTCGGCGCGCAGCGGTTCGGCACGAGCTACCGCTATCGCACCGAGACTGGGCTCGACGGTGACCGGTTGCCCGTCGACCTGGCGGCCAACGCCGCGAGCCTCGGTGCCGAGGTGTACTCCGTCCGCACCGTCGACGAGCTGCGTTCGGCGCTGGTCAAGGCCCGCGAGTCCAGCCGTACCACGGTCGTCCATGTGGAGACCGACCCGATGGTGCCGGCGCCGCAGAGCCCGGCCTGGTGGGACGTGCCGGTAGCCGAGGTGTCCTCGCTGGAGTCCACCCGGGCGGCGCGCAGCCGCTACGAGGAGCACAAGAAGTCGCAGCGGCGGTACCTGCGACCGCCACCCACCGACGACGCCACCATCGAAGGAGGAGATCACTGACATGCGCACCATCGAGCACTGGATCGGCGGGTCGGCGAGCACCGGCAGCGGCGACCGCACCGGCGACGTCTTCGACCCCGCCGAGGGCCGGCCGCAGGCGCACGTGCGCCTGGGCACCACCGCCGACGTGGACGCCGCGGTGACGGAGGCGCGTGCGGCCTTCGGCGGCTGGTCCGAGACGTCGTTGAGCGCGCGCGTGCAGGTCCTCTTCAGGTTCCGGGAGCTGGTGGTGCAGCACACCGACGAGCTGGCCCGGTTGGTATCCCTCGAGCACGGCAAGACCCTCGACGACGCCAAGGGCGAGGTGGTGCGCGGCCGCGAGGTGGTCGACTTCGTCTGCGGGATACCGCAGCTGCTCAAGGGCGAGTTCAGCGACCAGGTCTCCGGCGGCATCGACTCGCACTCCTTCCGCCAGCCGCTCGGGGTGTGCGCCGGCATCACGCCGTTCAACTTCCCCGTGATGGTGCCGATGTGGATGCACCCGGTGGCGATCGCCTGCGGCAACACGTTCGTGCTGAAGCCGAGCGAGCGGGTGCCAGGTGCGTCGGAGCTGGTGGCCCGCCTGTACGCCGAGGCCGGCCTGCCCGACGGCGTCTTCAACATCGTCAACGGTGACAAGGAGGTCGTCGACGGGCTGCTCGACCACCACGACATCGACGCCGTCAGCTTCGTGGGCTCCACCCCGATCGCGCGGTACGTGCACGAGCGCGCCAGTCGTACCGGCAAGCGCGTGCAGGCACTCGGCGGCGCCAAGAACCACGCGGTGGTCATGCCCGACGCCGACGTCGACTTCGCCGCCGACCACCTGGTGGCCGCTGGTTACGGCTCGGCCGGCCAGCGCTGCATGGCGATCTCGGCCGTCGTCGCCGTCGGCCCGGTCGCCGACGCGCTTGTCGACAAGGTGCGCGAGCGCACCACCGGCATCACCGTCGGCCCCGGCTGCGCGAGCACCTCGGAGATGGGCCCGGTCGTCAGCGCCGCCTCGCGGGACCGGGTGCTCGGCTACATCGACGAGGGCGAGAAGGACGGCGCGACGGTCGTCGTGGACGGCCGCGGCATCGAGGTCGACGGCAGCGAGGAGGGCTTCTTCGTGGGCCCGACCCTGCTCGACCACGTCAGCACCGACATGTCGGTCTACACCGACGAGATCTTCGGGCCGGTGCTGGTCGTGTTGCGGGTCGCGTCGCTCGACGAGGCGTTGGCGCTGGTCAACGCCAACCCGTACGGCAACGGCACGGCGGTGTTCACCTCGTCTGGGGAGGTGGCACGCTCGTTCCAGCGCCGGGTCCAGGTCGGCATGATCGGCATCAACGTGCCGATCCCGGTGCCGATGGCTTACCACTCCTTCGGGGGGTGGGGGGACTCGTTGTTCGGGGACCACCACGTCCACGGCCCCGAAGGGGTGCGCTTTTACACCAGGGCCAAGGTCGTCACGACCCGCTGGCCGCACGTGAGCGAGGAGTCCCTCGCCCACCTCAACTTCCCCACGGCACATTGACCGTGGGGGCGATCAGCCGGGTCACGCACTCCGGCCGTACGAGAGGAACCCGTATGACGATCAAGAACAAGCTGCTTGTGGCGTTCGCCGCCGGTGCGCTGGTGTTGACCGGCTGCAGCACCGGCAGCGACACCAGTAGCGGCACCAGCAGTGAGGACACCGGCGACACGAGTGCCGGCACCACGTCGGCCGCCGATATGCGCATCGACGTGGTCACCCATGGTGCCCCCGGCGACTCCTTCTGGGACGTCGTCAAGTCCGGGGCCGAACAGTCCGGCGACGACCTCGGGGTCGAACTCCAGTACAACAGCGACCCCGACCCGGGCGCGCAGAGCACGCTCATCGACAACGCGGTCGCCGACGGCACCGACGGCCTGGTGGTGTCGATGGCGAACCCGGACGGGCTCGAGGCGAGCATCAAGGCCGCAGTGGAAGCCGGTGTCCCCGTCATCACCATCAACTCCGGCATCGACGACTGGCAGGACTTCGGCGCCATCACCCACGTGGGCCAGAGCGAGACCATCGCCGGCGAGGCGGCAGGGGAGCAGCTCAACGACGCCGGGGTCAGCAACGTGATCTGCGTGATCCAGGAGGCCGGCAACGTTGCTCTCGAAGAGCGCTGCAGCGCCGCCGCCGACACCTTCGACGGCGACATGGAGAACCTGCAGGCCGACAACACCGATCTGCAGGCCTCGCAGGCCACGATCCAGTCCAAGCTCGAGGACGACAGCATCGACGGCCTCCTCACCCTGGGTGGTGACATGTCCGGTGCGGCGGTGCAGGCGGTCGCGGAGTCCGGCCGCGATATCGCGGTCGGCACCTTCGACGTCAACGCCGACGTGGCGAAGAACGTCTTGGAGGGCAAGCTGCTTTTCGCGATCGACCAGCAGCCGTACGTGCAGGGCTACCTCGGCGTGACCGGCATCTACCTCAAGGTGCTCAACGGCAACGACGTCGGCGGCGGCCAGCCGGTCTACTCGGGGCCGGCCATCATCACCGAGGACAACGCGGAAGATGTCCTGAAGTTCGCCGAAAACGGAACCCGCTGACGCAGGCGACCGGGGGCTCGGGTGACCGGGCCCCCGGCACCGCTGACGCGCGGAGCCTCACAACGAGGAGACACCCATGAGCACGAGCACCGCAGCACCCGCCGGCGAGCAAGAGCCTGCCGCCGACGAACGTCTCGCAGGTTCGCACCGCAGCGCGCGCATCCTGCGCCGTCCCGAGGTCGGCGCCGCCGTGGCCGCCCTCGCCATCTTTACCTTCTTCGCGGTGACCACCGACGCCTTCGTGACGCCGTCGGGTGCGAGCACCTGGATCCTGACCTCGTCGACGGTGGGGATCATGGCGGTGGCCGTGGCTCTGCTGATGATCGGCGGCGAGTTCGACCTGTCGGCCGGCGCCATGTGGGGCACCACCGGGCTGACGACCGGCATCTTGATGTCGGAGTACCAGATGAATGTGTGGGTGGCCGTCCTGTTCTCCCTCGCCGTGGCCGTGGTCATCGGGGTGATCAACGGTGTGCTGGTGATGAGGACCGGCCTGCCCAGCTTCATCGTCACGCTGGGGACGTTCTTCGTGCTGCAGGGTGTCAACCTCGCGGTCACCAAGATCATTATCAACCAGGTGTCGGTGACCGGGCTGCAGGACGTCGACGGCTACACCGCTGGGCAACAGCTCTTCGGCTCGTTCGTGAAGCTCGACATCGGCGGTTCGATCCTGACGATTTACGCAGTCACGTTCTGGTGGCTGCTGGTCACCGCGGTGGCCACCTGGGTGCTGCTGCGTACGCGGGTGGGCAACTGGATCTTCGCGGTCGGCGGTGCGCAGGTGAGCGCCCGGCAGGTGGGCGTCCCGGTCTTCGCGACGAAGGTCGGCCTGTTCGTCACGACGTCGGTGGCCGGCTGGCTGGTCGGCATGCTCGCGTTGTTCAAGACCACCACGGTGCAGAGCACCACCGGCGTCGGTCAGGAGTTCATCTTCATCATCTGCGCGGTGGTCGGGGGCTGCCTGCTCACCGGGGGCTACGGCTCGGCGGTCGGGGCGGCCCTGGGCGCACTGATCTTCGGCATGGTGGGACAGGGGATCGTCTACGAAGGCTGGGACAGCGACTGGCTGTACGCGTTCCTCGGCGTGATGCTGCTCGGTGCGGTGCTGGTCAACAACTGGGTCAAGAGCAGGGCGGAGGCAGTGCGATGAGCACTCAGAACGAGCCCGTTGACAACGCGGCTGATGGTGACCTCGGCGGTGCGAAGGGGTTGTCGCGCACCCCGTCGGGCCATGCGCCGGAGCTCCCCGCGGTGGGTGAGACCCTCATCGAGGTCCGCGACATCGGCAAGTCCTACGGCAGCGTCATCGCCCTGCGCGACGTCACCACGTCGGTGCGCGCCGGCGAGGTCACCTGCGTGCTGGGCGACAACGGTGCCGGCAAGTCCACCTTCATCAAGATCCTGGCCGGGGCGCACGAGCACAGCACGGGTGAGTTCGTCGTCGACGGCGTCAGCCGGCACATGTCGTCGCCGCGCGCCGCCCTGGCGCTCGGCATTGCCACGGTCTACCAGGACCTAGCGGTGGTGCCGTTGATGCCGGTCTGGCGGAACTTCTTCCTGGGCTCTGAGCTGACCAAGGGGGTGCCTCCGCTGCGGCGGCTCGACGTCGGTGCGATGAAGGCGACCACCAAGGCCGAGCTCGAGGCGATGGGCATCGACCTGCGCGATGTCGACCAGCCGATCGGCACCCTGTCCGGCGGGGAGCGGCAGTGCGTGGCGATCGCGCGCGCGGTCTACTTCGGCGCCCGGGTGCTCATTCTCGACGAGCCGACCGCAGCACTCGGCGTCCGGCAGTCCGGTGTCGTGCTGAAGTACATCGCCAGGGCGCGAGACCGTGGGTTGGGCGTCGTCTTCATCACCCACAACCCGCACCACGCCTACCCGGTCGGGGACCGGTTCATGCTGCTGCGACGCGGCCGCAGCATGGGCGACTTCCCCAAGGGCGAGATGACCCTCGACGAGCTCGTGGCCATGATGGCCGGCGGCGCCGAGCTCGAGGCCCTCAGCCATGAGCTGGCCCGCAGCATGGGTGAGGACTCCGACGTCGCCAAACAGATGGCTGCGGAGGTCCGCCACCCATGACCCAGGACCGGTCGGCGACGCGGCAGGTCGGCGTCGCCGTCATCGGCTTCGGCTGGATGGGTCAGGTGCACGCTCGTGCGTACAGCCGGCTGCTGCAGCACTATCCCGGGGCACCGCTGCAGCCCCGGCTCGTCGCCGTGGCCGACCCGGAGCCGTCGCGGCGAGACCTAGCGGTCAACGCGTACGGCTTCGAGGTGGCGTACGCGGACTGGGCGGAGGTGATCGCGCGCGACGACGTGGCCGTGGTCAGCGTGACGGGGCCTAACTATGTGCACGCTGAGATCGGGGTGGCGGTGGCCAAGGCCGGCAAGCACCTGTGGGTCGAGAAGCCGGTCGGTCGGCACCTCGCGGACACGACCGACGTGGTCGACGCCGTGCGCTCCGCGGGAGTGCGCTCGGCGGTGGGCTTTAACTACCGCAACGTGCCAGCCGTGGCGCTCGCCCGCGACCTCATCACCCAGGGTCGCCTCGGGCGGGTCGAGACCGTGACGGTGCGCCTGCTCAGCGACTACGCGGCGCATCCGGACGGGATGTTGTCGTGGCGGTTCGACCCGGCGTTGGCCGGGACCGGCGTCATCGGTGACCTGTCGTCGCACGGGCTCGACCTTGCTCGCTACGTCGTCGGCCCGGTGGCCGGTGAGATCAGCGAGGTGGTGGCCGACCTGGCCACCTTTATCACCGAGCGACCGCAGCCGCTCGACCCCGCCGCGCCTCGCTCCACGACGCTCGCCGGCGGACCACCCGGACCGGTCGGCAACGAGGATCACGTGTCCGCGCTGCTGCGGTTCGCCGGTGGCGCCCGCGGGGTGCTGGAGTCGTCGCGCGTGGCCGTGGGGGAGCAGTGCACGTACGGGATCGAGGTGCACGGCGACCGTGGCGCGGTGGCGTGGGACTTCCGGCGGATGGGTGAGCTGCGCATGTGCGGCGTCGGCCCCGACGGGGCCTTTCAGGACGTGGCGTGGCACACCCGGTACGTCGCACCGGGCGACGGGGAGCTCGGCGCCTTCCAGCCCGGGGCCGGGGTCGCCATGGGCTTCGACGACCTCAAGGTGGTCGAGGCCGAGCGGTTGCTGCGTTCGGTCGCCCAGCAGCGACCGATCGGTGCGACCGTCGAGGATGCTCTGGCCACCGCCCGGACCGCCGATGCATTGCTCCGCTCGGCCGCCGAGCGACGGTGGGTGAGCGTGTGAGCAGCGCTCCGGTGCGCATTGGAGTGATCGGCGCCGGGGCGATGGGTGGCTCACACGCACGGATGCTGACTCGCTGGGTGCCGGCTGCCGGGGTCGCGTTGGTGCACGACTTCGACGCCGCCAGCGCCGCGCGGGTCGCTGCCGAGGTGGGCGCAGAGTCGGTGGGTTCGGCGAAGGAGCTCATCGACGCCGTCGACGCCGTGGTGATCACCTCCCCCGACCCGACTCACGAGGAGCTCGCCCTCGCCTGCGTCGCCGCCGGCCGGCCGGTGCTGTGCGAGAAGCCACTCGCCGTCGATGTCGACGGGGCCGCCCGCGTCGTGGCAGCTGAGGAGGCGACCGGACGCGCCCTGGTGCAGGTGGGCTTCATGCGGCGTTACGACCCCGCCTACGTCGCCATGCGCGCCGCCGTTCTCGCTGGCCGGGTCGGGCGCCCGCTCGTCGTGCACTGCGTGCACCGCAACGCAGTGGCCCACCCATCCGTGACGTCGGACGGGATCGTCAGCAACTCCATGATCCACGAGCTGGACTGCGTGCCCTGGCTGCTTGACGACCCGATCACGGCGATCACGGTGGCCTCGCCCCGGGCCGAGGGGCTACGCGACCCCCAGGTAGCACTGCTCGAGACGGCAGGCGGCACGCTCGTGACCGTGGAGGTGTTCGTCAACGCCGGCTACGGCTACGACGTGCGGTGCGAGGTGGTCGGCGCGGCCGGCACGGTGCGCCTCACGCCGCCGTACGGGCTCGCGGCGCGCACCGAGGGGGGCGACGGCTTGCTGGTGAGCGCCGACTTCGTGGCGCGGTTCGCCGACGCCTACCGGACCGAGCTGGCCGGCTGGGTCGAGGGGCTTCAGCGCGGTGTCGTCGACGGGCCGACGGCGCGCGACGGTTACCGGGCCGCGGTCGTGGCGGCGTGCGGGGTCGAGTCCTTGCACACCGGCGCCCGCGTCGAGGTGCCGCAGACCTGAGCCACCGTGCCCCGCGGTTTACGTGGCGCCGGCCCGGCCCGGCGCAGGCGCCGTGGTGTAGGACGGCACCAGCTCGTGCGCCAGCTGCTCGAGGAACAGCCCCACGTCGGTGACGATCCCGCGCGCCTGGGACGAGCCGCGGTCGGCCAGCTTGGTGACGGTGGCCGGATTGATGTCCACGCACACCAGCGGCACCGAGGCCGGCAGGATGTTCCCGGTCGCCACCGAGTGCAGCATCGTCGCCACCATCAGGCAGAAACCGACGCCGCCGAGCTGAGCGCGCATGGCGCGCTGGCCCTCCAGCACGTCGGTGTAGACGTCGGGCAGCGGCCCGTCGTCGCGCACCGATCCGACCAGGACGAACGGATGCCCGCCTCGCACCAGCGCATGCATGATGCCGCCGGTCAGCACGCCCTGGTCCACGGCGGCCGCGATGGACCCGGCCTTGCGGATGGTGTTCAGCGCTCGGATGTGGTGCTCATGCCCGTGCTCGACACCGCGGCCCTGGGCAAGGTCGACGCCGAGCGAGGTGCCGTACAGCGATGACTCGATGTCATGCGTGGCAAGTGCATTGCCGGCGAACAGGCAGTCGACGAAACCCGCCTCGACCATGGCCACCATTGCCGGTGCCGCACCGGTGTGCACCACCCCCGGGCCACCCACCCACACCACCCGCTTGCCGGCTGCCTTGGCCTCGCGCATCCCGTCAGCCACCTGGCGGACCAGCAGGGCTTGCGGCTTCTCGCTGGAGACGTCGGACTCCATGAAGCCGAACGACTCAGAGTCGCGGTCCGGCGTCGGCACTCTCACGCGCACCCCGCCGACCCCGCACACGATGCGCATGCCTGCGCGCACGTCGGACATCGGGACGGTTGCCACCTGGGCACCGTCGCCCTCGCCGGTGACGACGAGGCCGCAGTCCATCTCGGGGTTGGTAACGGTGATCCATCTCCCACCGAGCCGCACCCGGGTGTCAAGGTTGGTGCTGGAGTAGAACCCGTCGGGGAAGACCCCGTCGCTCAGCGCCGCCTCGACGGTGGCCTCGCCGGGGTCGACGAGGTTGGCGCCGCGGGTCTGCAGGCGCATCAGCAGGCGCTGTAGGGCGTCGTCGTCGGCGGCCATGATCGTGAGCTTCGCGTGCGAGGTGTCGTTGGTCTCACGCCCGACGTCGAAGCGGTCGATGGTGTAGTCGCCCTCGTACTCCCGCACGTCGTTGAGGATCAGCGACAAGATGCCGCCATCCATCAGGTGGCCGGTGATCTCGATGGTGTCACTCGCCGACACAACTGCTCCTCGACTGTGGGGACGGACGCTGCTGCGGACAGTATCGGCACCGGGTGGCGCGCCGACCGGTCCGCTCAGATCTGGGCGCCGTCGTCCCAACCGTCGCGTTTGTCGTCGTCGATGCTCATGATGAGGAAGACGATGCCGCCCACGAAGCCCAGTACGCACCCCGACATCAGCAGGGTGGACAGCGTCCAGCCCAGCGCGGCCGCCACGAACACGACGAGCGGCCCGCCGGCCACCCCGGCCCAGGCGAGCCCGGCCGCGCCTCTGGGGCGGGGCAGCGGTGGCGGTGGCGGTGGGACGTAGTGCCCCTCGTCGTCCCATGGCGCCGGCTGGTATTGCAGCGCCGTCTCGACGTCAGCCCCGGCGCCCTGCGCCTCGTCCGGTGCGTCGTCGGCGCCGCGACTCGGCCGGCGGTGACCGACCCGGTCGGCGTCATCGATCTGCTGGTCGTAGCCGGCGACGATCCGGGCCCACGCGTCGTCGAGAGCCTCGTCGCGCGCATCGTCACCGGACACGACGCCATCGTCGCACGCTCCGCAAGGCAGTAGGCTGCCGACCACGAGTCGGGGCGATCGGAGGGCGAGAAGCCGGGTGTTCTACTGGGTGCTGAAATGGGTTGTTGTCGGCCCGCTGCTCAAGACGGTGTTCCGTCCGCACGTCGAGGGTGCCGATCACGTGCCGGCCACCGGCGCGGCCATCCTTGCCAGCAACCACCTCAGTTATGCCGACTGGCTGTTCATGCCGCTGGTCATCCCGCGCCGGGTCACCTTCGTGGTCAAGGCGGAGTACTTCCAAGGCCCCGGGGTCAAGGGCTGGCTGCAGCGCACCTTCTTCTCCGGCGCCGGCCAGGTGCCGATCGACCGCAGCAGTGGCAAGTCGGCCGAGGGGGCGATGCGTACCGGCTTGAAAATCCTGCGCAACGGCAACCTGTTCGGCATCTATCCCGAGGGCACCAGGTCTCCGGACGGTCGGCTGTTCCGAGGGCGTACCGGGGTGGCGCGGCTGGCCCTGGAGGCCAAGGTTCCGGTGGTGCCGGTGGCCGTGATCGGCACCGACGTCGTCGCGCCACCGGGCAAGAAGTTCGGCCGGCTGCACAGCCCGCACGTGCGATTCGGGCGGCCGCTGGACTTCTCGCGCTACCAAGGGATGGAGAGCGACCGCTACATCCTGCGGGCCATCACCGACGAGATCATGTACGAGATCATGGAGCTGTCCGGCCAGGAGTACGTCGATGCCTACGCCGTCAAGGGCATGGCCTCGGGCGCTGCCAAGCACGACCCGGAGCCGCCCGGGACCGCGAGCGCCGAAGCAGCGTGAGCCGGTCACGATCGGACTCGATCAGGCTGCGTCGGCGCGAGCCGGTGGCGACTCGCGCAGCGGCACGACGGCCGCCAACGCCGCCCAGCCGAGCGCCAGGGCGTACATCGTGACCACGCCGCCCGGCCAGTAGATGTGGCTGTCGAGGAACGACACCGACGCTGCGATCACCAGCAACATCCCCGGCAGCGCCCTACCTCCGGCCCTGGCCCCGACCAACCCCGACACGAAAACGGCGGCGGCCAGGTGCGCCCACACCCCGACCTCGGCCAGGTCGTTGCCCAGCCCGTACATGGTGTTGACCCCGGCGGATCCGGCCAGCGTGAGCGCGCCGGCCGCTGCGCCGGCGACCAGATCGAGACCGGTGTAGAACATCGCGAAGACGTAGCCCAGGACCAGCGCGGCCCAGCCCGCGACGGCGCCCGCCTGCCGGGCCAGCAGCCACGGCCCCAGCGCCATCAGCGGGAACAGCGGCAGCAGCACGACGTGCAGGTCCAGCCACTGCTGCGCCGAGGAGTCGGTGAGGTGGGCGGGGTGGAAGATGCCGATCGTGCCGATCAGCAAACCCGGCAGCGCCACGGCGAGCACGAGCGAGCGACGGCTACGCGGCCACGTACTCATCGCGGCACCGCCGCCTCGGCTGCTTCTCGCAGCCGTTCGAGCACGAAGGTGTCGATACGACCGGGCCGCACTCGCAGCTCGTAGTTCTCGACCCCGGCCCAGCTGTCGAGGTCGTCGTGGCCGACCGCGGTGAGCAGCCGGGCCACCTCCGCCGCCAGCTCGCCCTCGAGCGCCAGCAGCTGGTCCTCAGCGGGTGCGTCGAAGTACCCGTGGTGCAGATCCAGCAGCCTGGCCAGCTCGGTGACCGGGTCGCCGTGGTCGTCGACCCGCAGGTCGCAGGCGAGGTCGTCGCCGGGGGTGTAGCCGCCGGAATCAGCGACGACGAGCAGCGCGGCGCTCTGTCGGCCTCGCTGGTCGCCGCCAGCTCGGTCGCCGGCGGCCAGGGCGCCGAGCATGCGCTCGGGCAGCGGCCGGGACGCTCCGACGAGCCAGGCCTGCTCCATCGCTGTCACGACCTCGGCACCGGTGAGGATGTTGCCCTGGATGGCGTAGCCGTCGCCGGTGACGCCGCCGGCCCAGTCCATGCACTCCGTGCCGGTCCACGTCGCGGCGCGCCCCACGGCATCGACCACGCCGACCTGCCGGGACTCGCGGCCCTCGTCTCGCCCCAGCAGCGCCGCAACGGTCTCGTCCGCGGAGCGCCCCTCGGCCAGCAACGCCAGACCGTTGCGCTTGTACAGCGTGTTGGCGAAGGCCTGGGTCGCGATGGCACCGACCCCGTAGCGCGCGGCGGGCACCGCGCTCCCCACGGCCAGGAACTTCGACGCCACGGCCACGCCGGCGCTGCGGCCGTCGGCGCTGCGGGCCACGATCGAGAACGTCATGGCCGGCAAGCGTACGTGGGGTGCGGCGCAGCGGGAGGCACCCGACGCCGTCCGGTTTCCGGGGATGCGCGCCGGTGCGGACCGGCAGCGTGGTTGGCTGTGCACCATGCGAGTTGGCGTGCTGACAGGTGGGGGCGACTGCCCGGGTCTTAACGCGGTGATCCGCGCAGTGGTGCGCCGGGGGGTGAAGGAGTACGGGATGGAGTTCGTCGGATTCCGCGACGGCTGGCGGGGACCGCTGGAGAACGACACCGTGCCACTGGGCATCGACCAGGTGCGCGGCATCCTGCCCCGTGGTGGCACCATCCTCGGCTCGTCCCGCACCAACCCCTTCACGCTGGATCGGGGCGTCGAGACCATCAAGGACAACGTCGCGGCCAACGGTTGCGACGCGCTGGTCGCGATCGGAGGTGAGGACACCCTGGGCGTGGCGACCAAGCTTGCCGAGCTCGGAGTCGACGTGGTGGGAGTGCCCAAGACGATCGACAAC
Source organism: Nocardioidaceae bacterium (assembly GCA_013698185.1). Taxonomy (GTDB): domain Bacteria; phylum Actinomycetota; class Actinomycetes; order Propionibacteriales; family Nocardioidaceae; genus JACCVL01. The sequence goes on along the minus strand of JACCVL010000128.1, from coordinate 20,005 downwards.
GACCTGTCCGGGACCGACTTCACCTTCGGCTTCGACACCGCGGTCAACATCGCTATGGAAGCCATCGACAGGTTGCACACCACCGCGGAGTCACACCACCGGGTGCTGGTCGTGGAGGTCATGGGCCGCCATGCCGGCTGGATCGCCCTGCACTCGGGGCTCGCCGGCGGCGCCAACATCATCTTGATCCCCGAGCGCCCCTTCGACATCGAGAAGGTCTGCGCCCAGGTCAAGAGCCGCTTTGCCACCCGCTACTCCCCGATCATCGTGGTGGCCGAGGGCGCCACCCCGGCCGAGGGGACCATGCAGCAGCTGGCCGAGGAGACCGACGCCTTCGGTCACGTCCGCCTCGGTGGCGTTGGTGACCGGCTGGCCAAGGAGATCGAGAGCCGGACCGGCGAGGAGGCCCGCGCGGTCGTGCTCGGGCACGTGCAGCGCGGTGGCACGCCGACCGCCTTCGACCGGTGGCTCGCGACCCGTTTCGGTCTGCACGCTGCCCAGGCGGTGCATGAGCGCGCCTTCGGGTCGATGGTGGCGCTGCGCGGCACCGACATCGTGCGGGTGCCGCTTGCGGAGGGCACCGGCGAGCTCAAGACCGTTCGCCCGGAGCTGTACGAGGAGGCCGAGGTGCTCTTCGGCTGACGGGTTCGACCGGTGGCTGGGCGCGCCGCCGAGCGCCGGCCGGCGTTCCGTACGCTGAGGGGGTGGCGATTCCCTCCCTGACCGATCTGAGGTCCCTCGGTGCGGCCCAGCAGCCGCGGTGGCCCGATCCCGCCGCGCGCGACGAGGTGGTCGAGCGGCTGCGACGGCAGCCGCCGCTGGTGTTCGCCGGCGAGTGCGATGCGCTGCGCGAGCGACTGGCCGCCGTCGCCCGGGGTGAGGCGTTCCTGCTGCAGGGCGGCGACTGTGCCGAGACCTTCGACGGCGTCGGCGCCGATGACGTCCGCAACAAGCTGCAGGTGCTGCTGTCGATGGCGGTCGTGCTGTCCTACGCCGCGTCGGTGCCGGTGGTCAAGGTCGGCCGGATCGCCGGTCAGTACGCCAAGCCACGGTCATCGGACTCCGAGACCCGCGACGGGGTCACCCTGCCGGCGTACCGGGGCGATGCGGTTAACGGCCATTCGTTCACGCTGGAGTCGCGCACTCCTGACCCGCGCCGGCTGCTCGACGTCTACAACGCCTCGGCCGCGACGCTCAACCTCACTCGCGCGTTCGTGACCGGTGGTTACGCCGACCTGCGCCAGGTGCACGTCTGGAACACCGACTTCGTGCGCACCAGCCCGGTGGGGGAGCGTTACGAGCAGATCGGCGCTGAGATCGACCGGGCACTGGCGTTCATGGCCGCCTGCGGTCTGGACATGGACGAGTTCCACTCGGTGGAGTTCTACTCCTCCCACGAGGCGCTGTTGCTGGAGTACGAGCATGCGATGACGCGCATCGACTCCCGCACCCAGACGCCGTACGACGTCTCCGGGCACTTCGTGTGGGTCGGCGAGCGCACCCGCCAGCTCGACGGCGCCCACGTCGAGCTGCTCTCGCGGGTGCGCAACCCGATCGGGGTCAAGCTCGGGCCGACGGTCACCCCTGACGCGGCGATCGCCCTGGCGGAGCGGCTCGACCCCGACCGCGAGCCGGGACGGCTGACGTTCGTGACCCGCATGGGTGCCGGCCGGGTCCGCGACGTGCTGCCTGACCTGATCGCCAAGGTGCAGGCGGCGGGTGTGGGCGCAGCATGGGTGTGCGACCCGATGCACGGCAACACCTACGAGACGGCCAACGGCTACAAGACCCGCGACTTCGAGGCGGTGATCGACGAGGTGCGGGGCTTCTTCGAGGTGCACCGGGCGCTTGGCACCTGGCCGGGTGGTCTGCACGTCGAGCTGACCGGCGACGACGTCACCGAGTGTCTCGGCGGCGGGGCGGCGCTGGGGGCCGGGGACCTGGTGAACCGGTACGAGACACTGTGCGACCCCCGGCTGAACCGGGCCCAGAGCCTCGAGCTGGCGTTCCTGGTCGCGGAGATGCTGCGCGCGCACTGACACCCGGCCGCGGTGCGACCCCGGCTGCCCACGTCAATAGGCTGGCGCGGTGATCGACCTGCGCAGCGACACCATCACCCGCCCCACCGAGGCGATGCGCACCGCGATGGCGCGCGCCGACGTGGGTGACGATGTCTACGGCGACGACCCGACGGTACGAGCGCTGGAGGACAGGGTCGCGGGGCTGTTCGGTCACGAGGCTGCCCTGTTCACCGTTACCGGCTCGCTGGCCAACCTGCTGGCGGTGCGATCGGTGGTGCCGGTCGGCACCGAGGTGCTGTGCGAGGCCGACGCGCACATCGTGCGCGCCGAGCTGGGCGCCCACGCGGCGCTCGGTGGGGTGACGACGCGCACCTGGCGGCACCCCCGCGGGCTCGTCGACCGTGCGCTGGTCGAACAGCTGGTCGCGCCGGACCTCGGACCGTTCCTGGTGCGCACCGCGGCGCTGTCGGTGGAGAACACCCACAACTTCGCCGGCGGCGTCGTCCAGCCGCTCGCGGCGCTGCGGGGGCTGCGGGACCTTGCCGACGCGTACGGCCTTGCGATGCACCTCGACGGGGCCCGGATCTGGAACGCCCACGTCGCCACCCGGGTGCCGCTGGCCGGCTACGGGGCGGTGGCCGACGTGCTCGGGGTCTGCTTGTCCAAGGGACTGGGAGCGCCGATCGGGTCGCTCATGGTCGGCAGCGCCGAGCGGGTCGCCGAGGCGCGGGTGTGGCGCAAACGACTCGGTGGCGGGTGGCGGCAGGCGGGCGTGCTCGCGGCCGCCGGGCTGCACGCGCTGGATCACCACGTCGAGCGCTTGGCCGACGACCACGCCAACGCCCGGGTCCTGGCCGAGGCCTGCGGGGTCGATCCGACCGACGTCGACACCAACATCGTCGTGGTTGCGTGCGCCGACGCGGCTGCGGTCGTGGCGGATGCCCGCGAGCGGGGCGTGCTCACCAGCGCGGTGGGCCCACGGACGCTGCGCCTGGTCACCCACCTCGACGTCGACGCGTCCGCGGCCCGCAAGGCTGCCGAGGTCCTCGCGCCGCTGGTCCGCTGAGCGCGGCCAACCGCCACCGCTCAGACCAGGCCGATGACGACGGTGGTGCCGGGCGCGGCGAGCTCGCCGCCCGCCGGTGACTGTCGGCCCACGAAGCCGAGCCCGACGTAGAGCTCGGACTGTTCCTCCTCGACGGTGAACCCGGCCTGACTGAGCTCTGCGCGCGCTGCCTCGACACCGGCGCCCCTGACATCGGGGACCTCGACCAGCTGCGGACCCTTGGACACGACCAACCGCACGACCTGGCCCCGGACGCCGGACCCGCTCGACGGGGTCTGCGCGGCCACCAGGCCGTCGGCCACGCCGTCGTCGAATGCCTCACGGACGCGCACCTTGAAGCCAGCCGTGCGCAGCGTGGACTCGGCGGTGCCGGCCGGCTCGCCGGTCACGTCGACGATGTCGATCGGGCGCGGTCCGCGGCTGACCCATACGTCGACTGCCGTGGCAGGCCGCACGCTGGTGCCGGCCTGGGTCGAGGAGCGGATGATCTCGCCCTGGTCGACCCGCTCGGAGTACTCGCGGCGCATCGCGCCGACCTCCAGCTTGTCGGCCGCGAGCGCGTCGCTCGCCTCGGCCCGGGTCAGCCCGACCAGCTCGGGCACGGGATACCGTTCCTTGCCCCGCGACAGGGTCAGCCCGACGGTTCCGCCGTCCTCGATCCGGTCACCGGGCGAGGGATTGGTGCGGACGACGGCACCCTTGGGCACCCGCTCGGAGTACGCCGTGTCGCTGACGACGATGGATAGACCGGACCGCGAGGCAGCGACATCGGCCTCGCTTCGGGTCATCTGCACCAGCCGCGGCGTCTCGCTCCAACGACCGACACCGAACCACCAACCAGCCGAGCCGGCAGCCACGGCGAGCACCAGCACGATGGCGAGCAGCAGCCGGCCGCGGCGGCGCCGCCGCCGCGCCTCGATCCGGCCCGCGTCGGTGTAGCGACTTCTCGTCGAGCCGCCGGCTGGCCCGGGTGCGACAGCCGGCTCGGTGCTGTCTTGCACCGGCATGCGGTCCAGCGTCTGGGTGGACACCGCGGCGCCGTTAGCCGAGCGCGATGCCGGGCGCGTCGCCGCGACCACCACGGTGTGTTCACGGTCGTCGGGTAGTGGCGTGGGGGTCGGCACGTCTGTGGGCGGGTCAGCCAGCACGGCGCTCTCGCCGACGCTGCGGCGCGGACGCAGGTCGGCGCTGAGCTCTGCGTCGTCGGCGAGCCCCTGGACGAGTGCCGAGCGCACCATCCGCAGCTGGCGTACGAGCACGCCGGCGTCGGTGGGACGCAGGTCACGGTCGCGCGCAGTCGCCCGTGCCACCAGCGCGTCGACGTAGTCGGGGATGGCGCCCAGCGGCTCGGCCCGGCCACCGGCGCCTGCCCGCGACGGTGCGGGCACGTCGGCGTGGACGTGCTGGTAGGCCACCTGGATGGGGGTGTCTCCGCCGTGCGGCTTCACCGCGGTGAGCAGCTCGTACAGCATGATGCCGCAGGCGTAGACGTCGCTGCGGGCATCCGCGGCCTGGCCCAGCACGAGCTCGGGCGCCAGGTAGGACACCGTCCCGATGAGCAGGCCGCTGGTCGCGGTCGCGGTGCTCTGACCCGCGCCGCTCTCGAGCGCCCGGGCCAGACCGAAGTCGGCGACCTTGACCGAGCCGTCGGTACCGAGCAGCACGTTCTCGGGCTTGACGTCACGGTGCACGATGTCGGCGGCGTGCGCGGCGGCCAGCGCAGTGGCGACCTGCTCGACCAGCGTCACCGCTCGGACCGGGTCCAGTGGAGCCTCGTCTCGGACCACGTCGCGGAGGGTCCCCCCGGGCACCAGCTCCATCGCCAGGTAGACCGCCCCGTCGTCCTCGCCCTGGTCGAAGACGGCGACCACGCCGGCATGGTTGAGCCGGGCGGCGGCACGGGCCTCCCGGACGAAGCGGGCGGCAAATGCGTCGTCGTCGGCCAGGTGCCGGTGCATGACCTTCAACGCCACCACCCGGTCGAGCCGGGTGTCCACGGCCTGGTAGACGGTGGCCATGCCGCCGCGCGCAATGCGTTCGCGCACGTCGTAGCGGCCGTCGAGCAGGCGCCCGACGAGCTGATCGGCTCGTCGCAGCGACACGTGCTGGTCTCCTCGTGCGCGATGGGCTGACAGCAGACGAACCGATCGTAGGCCGAGTGCGCCGCGCAGCCCCGGATGAGGCGGCTACCGGCGTGGCCTGCCCGGTCTGTCAGCGGTCGCGCCGCAGGGCAGCCGAGGTGAGCGTCTCCAGCGTCGCACGCGTCGCGGTGCCGCCGCGTGGGTCGGTCGCCGCCGCCACGACGGCATCCAGCGCGACACCCGCCTGCACCTCCAGCTCGGCGATGGTCTGCTCGATGCTGGCCAACGCACCGCTCGACACGATCAGCTCGCGCAGCCTGTTTACCGCGGCCGGGTCGAGTGCGGGGTCGCCGACGCAACGGGTCAGCAGGGCCCGACCGGCCTCGTCGGTGCGTTCGACGGTGCGGGCCAGCAGCACCGTGCGCTTGCCCTCGCGCAGATCGTCCCCGGCGGGCTTGCCGGTCTGTTCGGGATCGCCGAAGACACCCAGCACATCGTCACGCAGCTGGTAGGCGATGCCGACCGGCTCGCCATAGGTCGCTAGCTCCCCGAGCAGCCCACCTTTCGCTCCGGCCAGCGCGGCACCGAGGTGCAGCGGTCGGACGACGGTGTACGAGGCGGACTTGAAACGCACCACCCGCAGGGCCAGGTCCTCGTCGCTGGCACCGGTCGCCTGGCTGACCAGGTCGAGATACTGCCCGGCGGTCACCTCGGTCGTGCAGGCGTCGAAGACCGGTGCGGCCCGGTCCGTCGTCACGGCATCGAACCCGCTCGAGCGCAACGCCTCGTGCGCCCAGGTGAGCAGCAGGTCGCCGAGCAGGATGGCCGAGCCCGTCCCGAACCGTGCTGGGTCGCCGACCCACCCGGCATCGAGGTGGCGCTGCTCGAACGCGCGGTGCGCCGCCGGTCGTCCGCGCCTGGTGTCCGAACCGTCCATCAGGTCGTCGTGTACCAGGGCGCTGGCCTGCAGCAGCTCCAGCGCGGCCGACGCGCACACGGCCCGGTCGTCGTCGACGCGACCGCCCGCTGCCTGCCAGCCGGCCAGGCAGAAGGCCGCTCGTAGCCGCTTGCCGCCGGCGACCGCGACGGTGGCCTCGTCGATGAGGGCGGCCGTCTCCGGACCCGCTGCACACAGCAGTTCACGGCGTGCGGACAGAAAGTCGGTGAGGCGGGCATCGACCCTCGCGATTGCTGCAGCGACCTCGATCTCGGCGCTCGGCCTCGGCACGGGGTCGAGACTAGCCGCCGGGGCGGGACCGGGCGCCTTAGGCTGGGTGGCATGACCCCGGAGCCTGACGACCCAGCTGGCGGCCGCGAACAGCGGCTGAGCGCGGTGTTCGCGTCGGGGCGTCGATCGTTCTCCTTCGAGTTCTTCCCGCCCAAGGACGACGCGGGTGAACGGCAGCTGTGGACCACGATCCGCCAGCTGGAGCCGCTGGAGCCGACGTTCGTGTCGGTGACGTACGGGGCCGGTGGCTCCACGCGTGACCGCACCGTCCGCATCACCGAGCGCATCGCCGAGGAGACGACGCTGCGCCCGGTCGCCCATCTGACCTGCGTCGGCCATGACATCGCCGAGCTGCGCGGCGTGGTCGGCCAGTACGCCGACGCGGGTGTGCGTGACGTGCTGGCGCTGCGGGGCGACCCGTCCGAGGGGCCGGGCAGCCCCTGGCAGCCGCACCCCGGCGGCCTGGACCGCGCTGTGCAACTGGTCAGCCTGGTCAAGTCGCTCGGTGACTTCGACGTCGGCGTGGCGGCCTTTCCGGAGAAGCATCCTGAGGCGGCCGACCTCGAGGCGGACGCACAGTTCCTGGTCGACAAGGCTCAGGCTGGTGCGGACTACGCGGTCACCCAGCTGTTCTTCCGCGCCGAGGACTACCTGCGCCTCGTCGACAGGGTGCGCGTGCTGGGCTGCGAGCTACCGATCGTGCCGGGCATCATGCCGATCACGAGCCTCACCCAGGTGCAGCGCTTCGCGACGCTGTCGGGGTCCCAGGTGCCGCCGGAGGTGGTCGATCGGTTGTCGCCCTATGCCGACGATCCGCGGGCGTTGCGCTCCGCTGGTGTCGAGCTGGCCATCGAGATGTGCGACCGGCTGCTCGGGCAGGGTGCTCCGGGCCTGCACTACTACACCCTGAACCGCTCGACGGCGACTCGCGAGATTCACGCCGGCCTCGGGGTGCATGCCTGAGGCCCGACCGGCTCTGCCCGCTCATCCGTTCGGGCGATATCCAGGCGTGGCACCAAGCCGCGAAGGGCCGGCGTGTCGATCCTTGAGTCGTGAACTCCCACGACCGGCGCATCCGAGCACTGCTCGGGGTGCTGGCTCTCGTCGCAGCGGTGGCGGGCTGTGCCCTGGTCGCGGGACTGCTCATCGGCGAGCCCGTGGCCGCCAGCCGGCAGCTGATGCTCACCGCGGCCTGGTGCTGCGGCATCGCCACCGTGCTGCTGTCGGTCGCAGCCGTCCAGGAGCATGCCAACCCCGATGACGACCCGCGCTACCTGCGCACCATCGTGCACGGTTTCGTGGACGAGTGGCGCCGCTGACCGGCAGCGGCGACAGCGCGGTGAGTCAGTTTCCTGATTCGGACTGATCGTCGCCCTGTTCGCCGTCGTCACCTGTCCCGTCGTCCTCCTGGCCGACGATCCGGAAGGCCTCGTCGAGCTGAACGTCGACCTGGGTGCCATCGCCGCGGGTGACCTCGACCTCGTACGCGCTCTGCTCGTCGTCCACCTCGGTGCCGGTGACGGTCCCCCCGCCGACGGCGTCGAGGGCGGCCCGCTCGGCGCGTTCGGCGTCGGCACCGCTGATGGCGGTGTCGGGCTCGTCGTCGCCGGTGCTCGCGGTGACGACCGCTCCGGTGCCGAAGCCGAGACCGACGACGGCCGCGACACCGGCAACTGCGATCTGGGTGCGGCGTTGCATGATGGTTCCTCCGTGGTGGTCGGTGGTGCGTCCGGTACGAGGTTAGACGGCCTCACCTGTCACCACGCTGAACGCGGTCAGCCGTCGAAGGCAGGCAGATGCACATCGATCCGTGCCCCGCCGCGGGGTGCCTCGGCCACCTCGATGCGTCCACCGTGCGCAAGGACCACCGCCTGCACGATGGACAGCCCCAGCCCCACACCGCCGCGGCCGCGAGCCCTGGCCTCGTCGAGGCGGACGAACCGGTCGAGGACGCGGGTGCGCTGCTCGGGGGGAATCCCCGGTCCGTCGTCGTCCACGCGCAGTCGGACCTCGTGGTCGCTGGTCTCGGCGAGGGCGACGCTCACCGTGGAGCGGGCATGGTGGGCCGCGTTGTCGAGCAGGTTGCTCACGAGTCGGCGCAGCAGGGCGGCGTCACCACGGACCCGGCCCGCCGAGACAGCGGTGACGTCGGTGGCGACCTCGCCGTACGCCCGCAGCCGGGTCGCCTCCTCCAGGACGAGGTCGTCGAGATCGACCGGGTGGGCGGCAGGCGTCAACGCACCCTCGTCGCTGCGGGCCAGCAGCAGCAGGTGTGCGACCAGTTGTTCGAGCCGCCGGGCCTCCGCCAGCACGATGCCGGCCAAATTCTCGGTGCTCACGCTGTCGGGATGGGCGAGGCTGACCTCGGCGTGCTGCCGGATGGCGGCAGCGGGGGAGCGGAGCTCGTGGCTGGCGTCGGAGACGAACCGTCGCTGGCGCTCCTGCGAGGCCTCGAGCCGCTCGAGCATCGCGTTCATCGTGGTGGCAAGCCTTGCCACCTCGTCACCGGTCGGTGGAACCGGGATCCTGGCGGCGAGCCGAGCCGCGGACACGTCTTCGACCTGGCGACGGATGGCTTCTACCGGCGCGAGCGCGCGTCCCACCAGCCACCAGGTGGCCAGCCCCACCAGGGCGACGACCAGCGGAACGGCAGGTTGGAGCGTCGCGGTCAAGGCGTCGATCGACTCCTGGACCGACTCCGACTCCTGGCCGACCAGTACGGTCAGCGCCGGCTGCCCCGCCGGCCCATCGGTCTGCTCGGCCACGACGACGTACCGCTCACCACCGTCTCCAGGCGGGCCCGCGGCCTCCACCAGACCCTGCCCAGGAGCGGGTGGGTCGGCGAGGAGAGCGCCGCCCGCGCCTTCGCTTGCCGCGGCGATGGCCCGATCGGGAGTGAGCACCTGGACGAACCGGTCCTCCTCCCGGGACAGGTCGAGCTGAGCGGGGTCCGTGCCGGACTCCAGGGTGCGGACAATCTCCTCCGCACGCAGCTCAGCGACCGACGCGAGCTCGTCGGTGAGCGAACGTCCCAGGGCAGCCACCAGCGCGATGGCGCCGCCGACGGCGACCAGGCCGACCACGACCACGACCGCTGCCGTGGTCCGCGTCCGTACCGAGCGCAGACGCCCGGACGGGAGGGCTTGTCCGGGCGCCGGTCGGTGCGTGGCTGGGCTACCGCGCTCAGCCACCGTCGACCTCGAGCCGGTAACCGACGCCGCGAATGGTCGTGATCGCCTCTCGGCGGAACGGACGGTCCAGCTTGTTACGCAACCGCCGGACGTAGACCTCGACGATGTTGGGGTCCCCCTCGAACCGGTCGTCCCACACGTGGTCGAGGACGGACTTCTTGGTCACCGCCTCCCCCTGCCGCCGTAGCAGGAACTCCAGCAGTGAGGTCTCGCGCGCGGTCAGCTCCACCTCGGTGTCCCCGCGCCACACCCGGCGGGCGCCGGGGTCGAGCCGCAGGTCACCCGCGGCGAGAACGGTGGGTCGTCGGTCGGCGCCGCGCCGCAGCAGCGCCCGCAGCCGCGCGGTCAGCACCACGAAGCTGAACGGCTTGGCGAGGAAGTCGTCGGCACCGGTGTCGAGCGCCCGGGCCTCGTCCCGCTCGCCGTCTCGCGCCGTCAGGACCAGGACCGGCGTCCAGACCTCCCGCGCGCGCAGGGCGGCACAGACCGCGAAGCCGTCCATACCCGGCAGCATGACGTCGAGGACGACCGCGCCGTAGGGGTACTCCGTCGCCATCCACAGTGCCTCGGCGCCGTCGCCGACGACGTCCACGGCGTAGCCCTCGGCCTCCAGGCCACGACGGATGCCGTCGGCCAGCGAGGTCTCGTCCTCGACCACCAGCACGCGCACCGGCTGCGCCTCCTCCGGTCAGGGTCGGGTGGGGGCAGTACATCGTGCCCGACACCGGCTGACCAGGGGCTGAACGGGCGGACAGGCGGCCGAGCAGTCAGCTGGCGACGTCGGTGAGCGTGCCGCCGGTCATGCGCACGAGCTCGTCACACGTCGTGGGGAACACCGCATGCGGGTGGCCACCGGCGGCCCACACCGTCTCGTGTCGGGACAGCCATCGGTCGACGAACGTACGCACCGGCGAGGGGTGGCCCACCGGAGCGACCCCACCGATGGCCTGCCCGGTGTGCGTGCGGACGAAGTCGGGGCTGGCCCGGCGCAACGGCGCGAGTCCGTGGTCGGCGGCGACCTTGGCGGTGTCGACGCGGTGCGCTCCGGAGGTCACCACCAACACCGGTTCGCCGCCGGCGTCGAACACCAGGCTGCTGGCGATCGCGCCGACCTCGCAACCGAGCGCGGCCGCAGCCTCGGCAGCGGTGCGGGCGGAGTCGGGCAGCACCCGGATCTCCCCGGTCGCGCCCAACGCGGCCAGCTCCGCCCGCATCCGGACCACCGAGCGGTGCGCACTCGCCGTTGCCTGCGTTGATGGCGTCTGGCTGCCCGCATCCGCGCGCTCGGGGTCGGTCGCAGTCATGGGTTGACGCTAGTGCGGCGCGCCGACACACCGCGAACCGGTCGATACCGGTCGAGCGGTTGACGCGGTGTCGGCGGCGAGGTCTACTGTTCCTCGTGTTCGAACATGCGTTCGAACACGAGGAGGGCCGGTGCTCGCGGCGCCGCTCTTCACAGGTGGACTCCGCGCCGACGGTCGTGCCTCGACCCCACGGCTGTCGGTGCGGGTCGCCGGATCGGGCGGGGGAGGGGAAGTCTCTCGTCCGATCCGGCGGTCCGCCGTCGACGTCACTTCCCCTGGCGTTTGCCCGTCGCCACCCGGTGCCGGGGGAGCCGAGCACGGGAGGGGTGGATGAGATGCGTCGCTACAACGAGCCTGTCGCGGTCCGCAGAGGGCTGGTCGACGGGGTCGAGGGGCCCGATCAGTTCGTCTGGCGCGACCGGCTGTGGCGGGTGCGCGCTGTCGTCGGCCAATGGGTGGAGACCCCACCGTGGTGGGAGCACCATGCCGTGCGTGGTCTGCTTGGCACCCAGCACGTCGGCAGCCAGCACGTCGACACCGGTGCCGAGCTGCCGGTGACGTCGGTGGCGACTCTCGTTGCGGAGCACGAGGTGTGGCGCGTGGATGCCACCCTCGGTCGTCTTGGCCTGGTGCATCCCGACGATCCCGGCGTACGAGGCGTGTTCGATCTCGTGCTCGAGGGCGAGACCGGCCAGTGGCGCCTCGCCGGATGTCTGGACTGAGCATGCGGACCGCCACGATGCCCGCGCGGCCGGCCAGCTCGGCTGCTGCTGCCACGTGCCTGGAGCGGGCCGAGCGGGCGCTGCTCGAGGCGGGTGCGGCCAGCGAGCACACGTTGCGCTACGCCGCTGCCCATGTCGCCGCCCTGCGGACCGCCGCAGCCGTGCTCGCCGTCCGTACCCGCCCGCAGCCGCGCGGCGAGCGCAACGCCTGGGTGCTGCTCACCCGGGTTGCTCCGGAGCTGGCCGAGTGGGCGGTCTTCTTCGCCGCCGGTGCACCCAAGCGGGCAGCCGCCGAGGCCGGGCTGGCCCATGCGGTCACCACCAGGGAGGCCGACGACCTGTTGCGCGACGCCGAGTGCTTCTTGCAGGTGGTCCAGCAGCTGCTCGGCTTGGCCCGGCAGCCGTTGCTGCCCGGCCAGACCGTGGCGTCCACGACGGCTCGACAGCCGGTACGGCGGGCCGGGTGAGCGACCCGTTCGTGCACCTGCACGTGGCGTCGGGCTACTCGCTGCGGCACGGGGCGTCCCACCCGCACCGGTTGGTCGAACGGGCCGCCGACCACGGCATGGACACCCTCGCGCTCACCGACCGCGACGGGGTCTACGGCGCAGTCAGGTTCGCCAAGGCCTGCCTGCGCGCCGGGATCCGCCCGGTGCTCGGCGTCGACCTTGCCGTCGAGCCATCGGGACTGCTGCCCGGCCAGCGGCAGAGTCCAGCCCGCAGCCCCGCCCGCGGCGGAGCCTTCCGCGATCCCGACCTGCCCCGCATCACCCTGCTGGCCGCCGGCCAGCAGGGTTGGGCGGCGCTGTGCCGACTGGTCTCGGCCACCCATCTGCGCGGTGGGCGGGGTGCGCCGGTGACCACCGGCGATCTGGTTGCCCAGCACACTGCCGGCCGCGATGTGGTCGTGCTCCTCGGCCCGGCCTCCGAGGTGGGCCGGGCGGTCACCACCCGGCGCACCGACATCGCCGATGCAGTGCTGAGCCGCTGGCGGGACCTGCTCGACCCGGCCGACCTGGTGGTCGAGCTGGTGTCACACCGCACCGGTGGCTCCGGACCGGGCAGCACCGCGCACGCAGCCAGGATGACCGGGGCCGCCGAGCGCGCCCGGCTCGCCACGGTCCTCACCAATGCCGTGCGCCACGCCGACCCGCAAGACGCCGCCGTCCTCGACGTGCTCGACTCCGCCCGACGGCTGGTGCCGCTCGATCTGCGTCACCTCGACCGGCGCAATGCCGAGGGGTTCCTCAAGTCCGGCAAACAGATGGCCGAGGTGGCTGACGAGATCTGCCGGGCGGCGGGGCTGGGAGAGCGGGCCGCGCGCCGGCTGCTGGCCCACACCCGGACGGTGGCCGACCGCACCGCGCTCGATCCGCGGGCCGACCTGGGGCTCGGCCAGGTGCATCTGCCCGAGCTCGAGCTCGCCACCGGTGCCGCCGGCGTCTCGAGCCGCGCCGGATCCGGCCCTGCCACGGCCGACCGGGTGCTGCGGGAGCGGGCCCTCGCCGGGCTGACCCGGCGCTACGGTGCGCTGTCACGGCCGGTCGACCGCCAGGTGCACGAACGCCTCGACGACGAGCTGGGCACGATCTCGACTCTGGGCTACGGCGCCTACTTCCTCACCGTCGCCGACGTGTGCGACCTCATCCAGGACTTGGGTGTACGGGTCGCCGCGCGAGGCTCGGGGGCGGGCAGCCTGGTCAACTACGCGCTCGGCATCTCCGGGGTCGACCCGCTGCAGCACGGCCTGCTGATGCAGCGTTTCTTGTCGCCGTTGCGCCAGGCGCTGCCGGACATCGACATCGATGTCGAGTCGGCCCGGCGCGAGGAGGTCTACACCCAGATTCTCGCCCGCTACGGCGGGGAGCGGTGTGCCTGCGTGGCGATGATGGACACCTACCGCGTACGCCATGCCGTCCGAGACGTGGGTGCTGCGCTCGGGATGCCACCCGCGGAGGTGGACACCATCGCCAAGGCGTTCCCGCACATCCGGGCCCGTGATGCCCGCAACGCGTTGCGTGAGCTGCCCGAGCTGCGGGCCGCCGGGCTGGGCGAGCAGCGGCTGACCGTGCTGTTCGACCTCGTCGAGCGGCTCGACGGCCTGCCCCGACACATCGCCCTGCACCCGTGCGGGGTGCTGCTGTCGGATGCGACGCTGCTCGACCGCACCCCGGTCGAGGCCAGCCAGGCCGGCTTCCCGATGAGCCAGTTCGATAAGGAGGACGTCGAGGACCTCGGTCTGCTCAAGCTCGACGTGCTCGGCATCCGCATGCAGTCGGCGATGGCGCACGCGACGGCAGAGATCGCCCGGGTCGACGGCATCGAGATCGACGTCGACGACCAGCGGCAGGTGCCGTTGGACGATCCGGCGACCTACCAGCTGATCGGCCATGCCCGCACCCTGGGCTGCTTCCAGATCGAGTCACCCGGACAGCGTGAGCTCACCGCCAAGTTCGGGCCGGAGACTTTCGACGACATCGTCATCGACATCTCGCTGTTCCGACCCGGCCCGGTCAAGAGCGACATGGTCACCCCGTTCCTGCAGGCGCGGCAGGGTTGGCGGCAACCGGTCTACCTGCACCCCGACCTCGAGCCGGTGCTGCGGCCCACCTGCGGAGTGGTGGTCTTCCACGAGCAGGTGCTGCAGATCATCGAGGTGCTCACCGGTTGCACCCTCGCCGAGGCCGATGAGCACCGCCGGGCGCTCGGTGACCGGGAGGGCAAGCTGGACGTCAAGGCCTGGTTCTTCCCCGCCGCCCTGAGGCGTGGCTATCCGGAGTCGACGGTCCTGCAGGTGTGGACGGTGCTCGAGGCGTTCGCCTCGTTCGGCTTCTGCAAGGCCCATGCGGCGGCCTTCGCGCTGCCCACCTACCAGTCGGCGTGGCTCAAGACCCACCACACCGCGGCGTTCCTCGCCGGCGTGCTCACCCACGACCCGGGCATGTACCCCAAGCGGTTGATCCTCGACGACGCGCGCCAGTTCGGCATCGCCGTGCTCCCGCTCGACGTCAACTCCTCCGACTCCACCTACCGCATCGAACGGGTCGCCGAGGGGGACGAGCCGCCGCCGCGGGTGCTCGACGAGGATCCGCGGGTCCCCCCGGTGGCCGGGTTGCCCGACGCCCGCGCCTATGGCATCCGGTTGTCGCTGGCCGACGTCAAGGGCATCTCCGAGGCCGAGGTGGCGGGGATCGTCGCCGGCCGGCCGTACCACTCACTCACCGACCTCTGGCACCGTGCCGGCTGCTCACGGCCCGTCGTCGAGCGGCTGGTGATCGCCGGCGGCTTCGACACCCTGTACGGCATCGGCTCGCCGGTGCCGGTGCGCCGCCGGGGCACGGTGACTCGGCGCGACCTGCTGCTGCAGGTGCTCGAGCTCGACCGGTGGAGCCGGTCGGTCAGTCGCGGTCGCGGCCGCCACCGCAGGGGGAGCAGCCCAGGCCAGGACGCGAGCAGCGGCACGGTCGCCCTGGCTGCAGCCCAGGCCCACCCCGCCGCACCGGTCGGGCAGCCGGCGGCCGTCCAGCTGACCCTCGACCTCGGGGACGCACCCGGTGAGGCCGAGCCGTCGGGGCTGCCGGAGATGACCGGTGCCGAGCGGGTCCGTGCCGAGCTGGAGGTGCTCGGGCTCGACGTGAGCCGGCACGTCGTCGACTTCTACACCCCCCTGCTCGACGCTCTCGGCGTCACCCGGTCGGCTCAGCTGCTGACCCGGCGCAGCCGCAGCGGCCTGCTGGTCGCCGGGGTCAAGGTCGCGACACAGACCCCGCCGATCCGGTCCGGACGGCGGGTTGTCTTCCTCACCCTCGACGACGCCACCGGCCCAGTCGACGCGACATTCTTCGAGGACGCCCAGGGGCCGTACGCCGCGACCGTCTTCCACTCCTGGCTGTTGCTCGTGCGCGGCGAGATACGCCGTACCGGCCCCCGCGGTGTCTCCCTGCGTGCCACCGGCTGCTGGGATCTCACCGCGTTGCACACACTGTGGCGCGCAGCGGGTCTGGACGCGGTGCACGCCGAGCTGGCCCGGATCCCCGACGGGTTCGGCACCGCAGCCGGGGAGCAGTCCGTGCACGGTGCCGCCGAGAGCCGCTCGAGCCGGCCGGTGATCGCCCAGCCGCCTGACCTGCCCGGCCGACCGCACGACCTCGGCGAGGACGTCCACGACCAACAGCACTCCGCAGGGGGCATGGGCCGCCGACGGGTGCTGGTCCACCCCAGCGGGTTCCGCCAGTCTCCCTACGCCGACATCAAACCGGCCGGTGAGGACGTCAAGTCTGCTCCGCGCAAGCTGTGGCACTCCAGCCCCGGAAGCTCAGGCGGCTGAGGCATGGACTGCTGTCTCGCATCGGCGGTGGGCCCGCTCACTACGCTGTCCCCGTCCCTTCGACGGATCGGACGGTCTGGAGGAGTCCCGTGGTCGAGCACCGACGCAGCGCCTTGCGTACCGCGGTCGTCTGGGACCTGCTGCAGACCGAGCTCGCCGGCCTTGACAGTCCTGTCGGTACCGGCGAGGAGGGTACCGCCAAGGGACCCCAGGGCAGGGTGGTCGACCTCGGTGGCGGCACCGGCGAGTTTGCGGTACGGGTCGCCGAGCTGGGTCATGAGGTCACCGTCGTCGACCCCAGCCCCGATGCACTGGCTGCCCTCGACCGGCGTGCCGCCGACGCCGGGGTGGTCGAACGGGTGCACGCGATCCAAGGTGACGCCGCTGACCTGTCGAGGCTGGTCGAGGCCGGGTCGGTCGATGTGGTGCTCTGCCACGGCGTGCTGGAGTACGTCGACGACCCGGCCGCTGCTCTCGACGCCATCAGCGCTGTGCTGCGGCCCGACGGCATCCTCAGCGTCCTGGTCGCCAACCGGCTGGCGACCGTCATGGCCCGGGCGCTGGCCGGCCACTTCGACCAGGCCGGTGCGGTGCTCGACGCCTCGGCCGCGCAGTGGGACCTGCGTACCCAGGGGCCCCGCCGCTACACCCGCGACGAGGCGGTGCAGCTGCTGCGCGACTCTGCATTCACCCTGCAGACCGTGCACGCCGTCCGCGTCTTCACCGACCTGGTCCCCAGCGCTCTCGTCGACACCGAGCCCGGGGCGCCGGCTGCTTTGCTCGCGCTCGAGCGGGCCGCCGCGAACGTCCCCGAGCTGGCCGCAGTGGCCAGTCAGCTGCACCTGCTCGCTCGCCGCACCTGACCGCGGGCCACGGCGATGAACCGTCTCGCCGATGACAGCGGCTGCCCGATCCTGCACGTCGACATGGATGCCTTCTATGCCTCGGTGACCGTCCGCGAGCGTCCCGACCTGCAGGATCGTGCCGTCATCGTCGGCGGGGGACATCGAGGCGTGGTGCTGTCGGCCAGCTACGCCGCCCGCGTCCACGGGGTGCGCTCGGCGATGCCGGTCATGCGAGCCCGTCGACTGTGCCCGCACGCCGTGGTGATCGCACCCGACTTCGCCCTGTTCAGCGCGGTGTCCAGCGCAGTGATGGAGACCTTCCGCACCATCACTCCGCTGGTCGAGGCGATGTCACTGGACGAGGCCTTCCTCGACGTGTCCGGGGCACGCCGCAGGCTGGGCGGCCCGGCCACGATCGGGGCCAGGCTGCGGAGGCAGATCGCCGCCGAGCAGCAGATCAGCTGCTCGGTCGGCGTAGCGGCCACCACCGACCTGGCCAAGCTCGCCTCCCGTCGCGCGAAGCCTGACGGCCTGCTGGTGGTGCCCCGCGACCGCGCCACGGCCTTTCTCCATCCCCTTGACGTCGGCGAGCTGTGGGGGGTGGGGGAGGTGACAGCCGGTCAGCTGCACCGGCTCGGCCTGCGTACGGTCGGCGACCTCGCCCACACACCGTTGGCGCTGTTGCGACGGGCGCTCGGCGCCGCCACCGCCAACCACCTGCACGAGCTGTCGTGGGGCGGTGGCCGCACCGTCGTCAGCGCGCGGCGCTCACCCGATGAACCCGACCGCAGCATGGGGGCCGACGAGACCTTCTCCCGAGACACCGACGACCCCGAGGTGATTCGCCGCGAGCTGCTGCGGCTGTCGGCCAAGCTGGCGGGCAGGCTGCGAGCCGGTGCGGTGGTGGGCCGCACGGTCACGCTCCGGGTGCGGTTCGCAGACTTCACCACGATCACCCGCTCGCGCACGCTGAGCGATCCCACCGACGTGGCGGTGGAGATCTATCGCACCGGATCGCAGCTGTTCGACGCGCTGGGTCTGCAGCGTGCCCGGCTGCGCCTGGTGGGCATCCGCGTCGAGGGGTTGCGGCCGGCGCGGGACAGCTACCGTCAGCTCGAGCTGGGGGCGCGCCAGCACGGGTGGGCCGAGGCCGAGCGGGCGATCGACCGGGCCGTCACGCGCTTCGGCTCCCAGGTGGTCGCCCCGGCGGCGTTGATCGGTAACACCCGGCCGTGAGCGGCTCTCAGCTCCAACGGCCGTAGACATGCACCCGCAGTCGCCTGCCGTTGGTGAGCTGCCACAGCTGCCGGGCGTCCTCGATGTACATGTTCACGCACCCGTGGCTGTGGTCGACGAACGGATCGGTCATGTACGCCGACCCGTGCAAGGCCTGACCGCCGGAGAAGAACTGTGCGTACGGCATCGGGGTGTTGAAGATCGAGCTCACGTGGTCGATGTCGCGCCGATAGACGGTGAAGTGGCCGGTACGCGTCTGGTACTCCCGGTCGCCCCCACGCACCAGCCAGCTGTTCCACAGCGTGCCCCTCTTCCACAGCATCACCTGATGGCGGTTGCGGTCGTAGCAGGCATGCAGGCCGGGCCGGTGCCGGCATCGGTCGGCAGACTTGTTGCGGACCGTGCGCTTGATCAGCCGGACCCACACCGCGCGGGTCGCCTTGCCACTGGCGTGCAGGTCGGCCCTGCGCTGGAAGCGCTTGACCGCGGTCTGGGTGCGGTCGCCGAAGTAGCCAGTGACCGGACCCCGGTAGGCGCCCGCCCACCGAAGCCGGTACTGCAGCTCGCGAACGTGCTCGATGTCGTCGGTGCCCCGGTCCCGGTCGCCGCGGCGGACCGGCTCTCGGGCGAAGCGCCGGTTCGCCAGGTAGCGCTCGTCGCTCAGCTTCGGCGCCGGCCGAGACGCCACCGCCGAGGACGTGACCGGCTCGGACGTCGGCGGGGACGTGGTGGCGGCTGCACCGACCGGCACCAGCATCAACTGGACGATCACCGCCCCCGCGACGGTGACAACCGCCGTCGTCAAGTCTGCTCGCGATCGTCTCATCTCGGTCCTCCCGTGTTGACCCGGCTGCTTTTTCACTGTGATGACGCGGTCGGAGCACCCAGGGTTGCATCACGGTCACAGATGTGTGCCACCTCGGCACGCACGGCGCGCCGGACGTGCGTATCGGCGATGCTGGAGTCGCACGGGTGGATCTGGTTTGCTGACACGGCTTTCCGGACTGCCGACTGCTGCTTACACTCGTCGTGAGACCGTCAGCAGGAGGATTGACA
This sequence comes from Nocardioidaceae bacterium, assembly GCA_013698185.1. GTDB lineage: Bacteria > Actinomycetota > Actinomycetes > Propionibacteriales > Nocardioidaceae > JACCVL01. Next base: position 928 of record JACCVL010000128.1, on the reverse strand, counting down.
GTGCCACTCTCGGAAGAGGAGCAGCGGCTGCTCGAGCAGATGGAGCAGGCGCTCGCCGACGAGGACCCGAAGTTCGCCTCGGCCCTGCGTGGCTCCACGTTGCGCGCCCGCCTGCGCCGCACCGTGATCGTGTCCGCGCTGTGCTTCGTGGCGGGTGTTGCGGTGCTGATGTTCGGCGTCGTCCTCAAGCTGACACCGGTCAGCGTGGTCGGTTTCTGTCTGATGCTGGCTGGCGCCTACTTCTTCGCGACGGCCTGGCGTCGGGGCGGCGAGATCGCCTCCGAGCAGCCCGCCGAGCCCAGTGGCTCGCAGCCACGCGCGGTGGCTCGCTCCCCGCGGCAGTCCTCCTTCATGGACCGCATGGAGGAGCGTTGGCGCCGACGGCGCGACGAAGGTAGCTGACGCGATCCGCGTGTCGACGAGTTGAGCTCAGCCGGACGCTTGTTCCTCTGTCCGCAACAGCTGGGCACCATGGTCGCCCCGGGCGCCCGAGTGCCACCCCCCCCGAGGCAGCAGCGAGGCCGGCAGCCAGGCACCACGCCGGCGCTGACCGGGGGTACGTCCGGCCGTCAGCCGGGCGACGACCAGATCCACGTCGTGCCGCGCGTCTGCTGCCGACCGTTCGCCGGTGGAGGCTCCCGGAGCGAAGCGGGCGCGCTCCACGCCGATGACCAGGCGGTTCAGCGCAGCCACGGCCGCCGGCTCGTCGTCGACCCGCGACCGGAGAACACGGCCCGATGTGCGCAATGTCGACCGGGGGTCGACCCTGATGCCGAGGTCCACGCTGGAGTCGCCGAGCTCGCGCCAGGCCACCTCGGGGACCGACTCACCGCCCGCGCCGGCCCTCCGCCACCGGCGTGCTCGCCGTGCCGCCCGGGCCGTCCGCGGCGCCAGCACGATCACCGCGGCGAGCAGCACGAGGCCGCCG
>JACCVL010000127.1 GCA_013698185.1 Nocardioidaceae bacterium | reverse complement strand
GTGGCGAACTCCTCGGCCTTGGCGGCCAGCGACGCGTGCAGGTGAGCGAGCGCCGGCAGCAGCTCCTGGACGATCCCCGCGGTGGCGGCGACGTGGATGGACGTTGGAAAGACGTCGTTGCTCGACTGGCTGGCGTTGACGTGGTCGTTGGGATGGACGTCGCGCCCGAGCGAACGGCTGGCGAGGGTGGCGATCACCTCGTTGGCGTTCATGTTCGACGAGGTACCGGACCCGGTCTGGAAGACGTCGATCGGGAACTCGCCGTCGTGGTGCCCGGCGACCACCTCGCGGGCGGCGGACTCGACGGCGGCAGCGACATCGGCCTCAAGCACGCCGAGCTCGCCGTTGACCGTGGCGGCGGCGGCTTTGATGGCCGCGAGTGCGTGCACGTGACCGGGCTCGAGCCCGGTGCCGGAGATGGGGAAGTTCTGCACCGCACGCTGGGTCTGCGCGCGGTACAACGCCGCGGCCGGCACCTCGACCTCGCCCATGGTGTCGCGCTCGATGCGGTAGGTGGTTGGCTCCGAAGCACTCATTGCACGGAGGCTAGCCGGACCCGATGGCGAGCAGCACGCGGTGTGGCCGCTAGCCGCCGTCACCGCTGCTCGGTCGGCGGGGCAGGGCTGGACCCTGACGGCGGCCGGCTGCCGGCCCCCTTCGTGGGCGGGGCCGCGGCGTCCTCGTGGTCCTCGTCGTCGGGGTGGTCCGGACCCAGCCCGGCCGCACCGCCGGCGAGCAGCGGTCGCAGCCACGACGAGTCCTCGTCGACGTCGACGAGCATGGCCTTGACCAGCAGGCTGAGCGGCACCGCCAGCAATGCGCCCACCGCACCGAGCACCCAGCCCCAGAAGACCAGCGACAGGAACGTGATGGTGCCCGACAGGCCGACCGCGTCCCCGACGAACTTGGGCTGCACGACCGACTGGATGACGAAGTTGAGCCCGCTGTAGACCGCGATGACGAGCAGCATCAGCCCCGGCCCGCCCTCCAGCAGCGCCAGCGCGGCCGGCGGCACCAGCCCGATCACGAAGCCGATGTTGGGGATGTAGTTGGTGATGAACGCCAGCAGCCCCCACAGCAGCGGCACCGGCACCGGCGTGAACGCGAGGAACACCGTGTCGAGGATCGCGACGACGAACCCGAAGACCGTGGAGACCACCAGGTACTGCCGGGTGCCACCAGCGAAGGAGTGCAAGGCGGTGACCACCGCCTCACGCTGGTCGCGCCAGCGGGCCAGCTTCGCGGGGAAGTGGGCGGCATCGACGCCGAGGAACAGCAGCAGCGTGATGATGAAGAACAGGTTGGACGTCAAGGACAGCAGTCCGGCCAGCACCGTCCCGGCGATGCCGACCACCTGCCCGATGTCGAAGGCGTCGGTGATGGCCTGGATCTGCTCGTCACCGACCCCGTACGTCGCCAGCCGCTCGGTGCCGGCCTGCACCAGCTGGTTGAAGTCGTCCTGGTACGCCGGCAGCAGGGTCGCGAAGCGCGCCACCGCGAGCACCAGCGACACGCTGAGCCCCAGCAGGACCAGATAGACGCCGACGATGCCGACCAGGGTGCCGACCCACTCCGGAAGCCCCAGGCGGGCGACCTGGCCGCGCAGCGGGTGCACGGCGATCGTCAGGACCAGCGCGAGGAACGTCGGGCCGATGATGCCGGCTGCGCTACGGATACCGGCGATCGTGATCACGACCGACGCGGCTCCGAGCAGGATGATCAACCCTCGCGGCAACGGCCAGGCGCGGTCTACAACTGCAGTCATTGGGAGGGCTCCGACATCGCGAGACAGGGCGGCCGACAGCAGGCGACAGTAGCGGATCGCGACCAGCGGGCCCGCTGGTAGCGGGGCTAGGGTCGTGGTCATGAGTGAGCCCCCTGTCCCGGCCGAACGTCTACGTGCCTCGCACGCAGACCGTGAGGCCGTCATCGAACGGTTGCGGGAGGCGGCCGGTGACGGTCGACTGACACTCGATGAGCTGGGCGAGCGGATCGAAGCCGCCTACGCGGCCCGGACCCACGCCGAGCTGCTGCCACTGACCCGAGACCTTCCAGACGTCCGGGCGGAAGCCGCACGACCGACGCCGGCTGCGGCAGTGCCGGCCAGGGTGACCGGGGCGCCGGGCCGCCGCTGGTCGCTGGCGGTCATGGGCGGGGTCGACCGCCGCGGCCGCTGGCGACTCAGTGCCACGCATGGCGCGGTTGCCGTGATGGGCGGCGTGGACCTTGACCTGCGCGATGCGGAGCTCGAGGCGCCCGTGGTCACGATCCGGGTGCTGGCTGTGATGGGCGGGGTCGACATCGTCGTGCCGGACGACTGCCTGCTGGACGCCAGCGGTCTAGGGCTCATGGGCGGCTTCGACGAGTCGGACCGCGGTGCCCCAGCACCGGTTGGCGCCCCTGTCGTGCGGGTGCGTGGCCTGGCCCTGATGGGCGGCATCGACGTCCGTCGGCGGCCACACAAGCGGCGCGACCCCGACGACCCCGACGGCACCACCGGGGAGCTGGAGCGGTGAGGCGGCTGTCGGCGCTGGATGCGCAGTTTCTCAACATCGAGGACCGTTCGACCTTCGGGCACGTCGGTGCGTTGATCGTGCTTGACCCGTCGGCACTACCGGACGGCCAGCTGAGCCTCGAGTCGGTGCGCGACGTGCTCGAGCCGCGCCTGCACCTGGCCGCGCCGTTTAGGCAACGGCTGGTCGACGCCCCGCTCGGTCTGGGCTATCCCGCCTGGATCGACGATCCCGACTTCGACCTCGAGTACCACCTGCGCGAGGTGGGCATCCCGCAGCCGGGCACCCGCGAGCAGCTCGGTGAGCAGGTGGCCCGCATCCATGCGCGCCCGCTGGACCGGTCCCGGCCGTTGTGGGAGATGTACCTCGTGCACGGCCTCGAGGACGGCCGCTTCGCGCTGTATTCCAAGGTCCACCACGCCGCCATCGACGGCGTGTCCGGTGCCGAGCTGCTTGCCGTCTTGATGGACGCGACCCCCGAACCCGCTGTGGTGCAGCCCGAGCCCTGGCAGCCCGACCGGGTTCCGCCGCTGTGGGAGCAGGTGTCCGGGGCGACGGTGTCGACGCTGTCGCGTTCGCGTGACGTCGTGACCAGGCTGCCCCGGGCGCTGCCCTACGTGACCGCGCTGCCCGGCGGGCGGCTGCTCCCCGGTGCTCGCGCGATCGACGAGGTGACCGCCGTGTTGCGCAGCCTGACCGGGGCCGCAGAGCCCCCACCGCGTCGCGATCTGGTCGCCCCCCGCACGCCGTTCAACGGTGCCATCACCGCGCACCGGCGATTCGCGTTCGTGTCGGTGCCACTGGCAGAGGTCAAGGTCGTCAAGAACGCCTTCGCGATGACCGTCAATGACGTGGTGCTCGCACTCGCCGCGGGTGCCTTGCGGCGCTGGCTTCTCGATCGCGATGCGCTGCCGGGCCTCCCACTGGTGACGGCGGTGCCGGTGTCGGTGCGGGACGAGAGCTCAGCGGCCAACGGGAACCTTGTCTCGGTGATGACGGTGGCGCTGCCCACCCAGCTGGCCGACCCCGCTGACCGGCTCGCTGCGGTGGCGAGCGACGTCGAGGTCGCCAAGGCGGAGTTCGACGCGCTGCCCGCGACGCTGCTGCAGGACTTGTCCGCCATGGTGCCGACGGCACTATCCGGACTGGCCGCGCGCGCACTGTTCCGGCT
>JACCVL010000126.1 GCA_013698185.1 Nocardioidaceae bacterium | reverse complement strand
GGCATCCACGGGCCGGGCGCGGGTGCTCCCCCCGGCGCGCACACGGCTGTCAGTGGGCTGCAACGACCGGGAGGGTGCCACCGGACGCCGGTCGCCGTCACCCCGCCCGCGTGCAGGAGCGGAGTCGTCAGCGCGCCCCAACACCCGCATCGCGGTGGAGAAGCGCTCGACCGAGCGGGCCCGGGACGCCTCGTCGTAGCGACGCAACGCCAACGGCACCAGATAGCACAGCCACAGCACGACGATGCCGCCGTAGATCACGCCCGTCAGACTCACGAGCACGACCGTACGGCCGCGACCGAGCACCTCCCGGCAGCGTGAGCGGTGTGTCGCCAGATCACTGTTGTGACGGGTGGGACGAACGCTGCAACCGGGTGACGACGCCCTCCCGGACCTCCTCGCGGGTGACGGCGAACAGCAGATGGTCGCGCCACTGCCCATCGATGTGCAGATAGCGCGGCGCGGCACCCTCGCGGCGCAGCCCGAGCTTGTCGACGACTCGCAGGCTGGCAACGTTCTCGGGCCGGATGGCGACCTCGATGCGGTGCAGCCCCACGGTCCCGAGGCAGTGGTCGATGGCCATTGCGACAGCCATCGGCGTGATGCCGCGGCCGGCGTACTCGGCGTCTATCCAGTAGCCGATGCTCGCCGAGCGCGCCGACCCCCAGGTGATCGACGAGACCGTCACCTGTCCGATCAGGCGGTCATCCCAGGTGGTCGCGAACGGCAGAGTCCGGCCGGCCCGGGCCTGGCGGTTGAGCTCACGGGCCATCGCCCGGAACGACTGGGGTGCCCGCTCGACGCCCGGTGGCAAGGTCGCCTCCCACGCAGTGAGCCAGTCCCGGTTGCGCGCGCGCACCTCACGCCAGGCGGCGGCGTCGGTGCGCGCCAGCGGGCGCAGCCCTATCCGGCCGCGGTTCAGGCTCACCGGCCAGCCACGCATGCTCACCGGTGGTCACCGCCGTGCAGCTGGTCGACAGCGTGGCGCAGCACGGGCTCGAGGACGGCAAGCCCGTCTCGTACGCCGCCGGTCGAGCCGGGCAGGTTCACCACGACCGTACGACCGGCAACCCCCGCCAGCCCGCGCGAGAGCACCGCGGTCGGTACCCCCTGCGCCACCCCTTGGGCGCGAATCGCCTCGGCCAGCCCCGGCAGCTCGCGGTCGAGCAGCGGCGCGGTCTGCTCGGGGGTGGCGTCGGTGGGGCTGATGCCGGTGCCGCCGGTGGTCACGATGACGTCAACGGCGTCGGCGAGCGCTGCCCGCATCGCCGCGCCGACCGGCTCGCCGTCGCCGACGACCGTGGGTTCACCGACCTCGAAGCCCCACGCCCGCAGCCGCTCCGCGATCAGCGGCCCACCGCTGTCGGCATAGACCCCGGCCGCGGCGCGGTTGGACGCCGTGACCACCGCGGCCCGCAGCCCCGACCCGTTCACGGCGGGTCCTCCCGCCGCCACGAGCCGCTGCGCCCACCGTCCTTGCTCTCGAGCCGGATGTTCTCGATGCAGGCGCCGCGGTCGACGCCCTTGACCATGTCGATGACGGTGAGCGCCGCCACCGACACCGCGGTCAGCGCCTCCATCTCGACCCCGGTGCGGTCGGCGGTGCCGACCAGCGCCCGCACCGCAACCGCATCGTCGTCGACTCGGAGGTCCACCTCGACCCGGCTCACCGCGATGGGGTGGCACAGCGGGACCAGCATCGGGGTCTGCTTGGCCGCCATGATCCCGGCCACCCGGGCTACGCCCAGTGCGTCGCCCTTGGGCACACCCTCGCCGCGCAGCAGCCCGACCACCTCCGGTGAAACCAGCACCCGCCCGGTGGCGACGGCGGTTCGGGCGGTGACCTCTTTGGCTGAGACGTCGACCATCCGCGCGGCGCCGGACTCGTCGAGGTGCGTCAGCCCCGACGGGGACCCGGCGTCAGGCTCGGCCATCACAGCTCCCGGTCGAGCACGAGCACCGACACCTGCTGGCCGTCGGCGACCGCCGTGGTGTCCTCGGGCACGACGATCAGCGCGTTGGCCCGCGCGAGCCCGCCGAGGAGGTGCGAGCCGGTGCCGCCGGCCGTACGCACGCTCGCCCCGTCATGGTCGATCGCAAACCGGGCCCGCAGGAACTGCCGTCGTCCCGGCACCGACCGCAGCGAGCCCTGGAGGGTCGCTTGCACCAGCGGGCGGCGCTCGGGCTGCTTTCCCATCATGCGGCGCAAGGCCGGCACGACGAACACCTCAAACGACACGTAGGCCGAGACCGGGTTGCCCGGCAGCGTGACGATCGGGGTCCGGTCCTCACCGATTCGCCCAATGCCCTGAGGCTTGCCCGGCTGCATGGCGACCTCGACGAAGCGCACCGTGCCCAGACGCGACAAGACGTCCTTGACCACGTCGTAGACACCCTTGGACACTCCCCCGCTGGTCACGACCAGGTCGGCTCGCACCAGCTGGTCGGACAGCGCGTCGCTGAACGTACGCGGGTCGTCGCCGACGACACCGACCCGGTACGGGATGGCGCCGGCGGAGCGGACGGCCGCGGCGAGCAGGTAGCTGTTGGCGTCGTAGACCGAGTCGAAGCCGAGCGGCTGCCCGGGGTCACGGAGCTCGCTGCCGGTGGACAGCACCACCACTCGCGGTCTCGGTCGGGTCCGCACCCGGGCGATGCCCACGCCGGCGAGCAGGCCGATCTCGCGGGGCCCGACGACCGTGCCGGCGACCAGCAGGTCGTCGCCGGCGGTGACGTCGTCGCCGGCGAGCCGTACATGCTGCCCGGGCGTCGGGCTGGCGTAGATGCGCACCGCGGCGGCACCCGCGTCGGTCCACTCCACCGGCACGACGCAGTCGGCCCCGGCGGGCAGGGCAGCCCCGGTCATGATCCGCATCGACGTGCCCGGTGGCATGCCGAGCGGACCAGCCTGGCCGGCGGCGGACTCACCGACGACGGGCAGGTGGATCGGGCGGTCGTCCCGCGCCTCGGCAACGTCGAGGTGCCGTACGGCATAGCCGTCCATCGCGGAGTTGGTGAACCGGGGCAGGTCGATCGGGGCGCGTACGGAGTCGACCAGCGACAGCCCCACCGCGTCCAGCAGCGGCTGCTCGTACGGCGTGAGCGGCTCCACCACGGCGAGCACCTCGCGGAGGTGCTCGTCGACCGACCGCAGCTCACCGCCTGGCGCTGCGGTGAACGGCGACGAGTGCCCGGCGCCGGGTTCGTTGGAGCCTTCGGAGGACATGGCCGACACCCTAATGTCGCCTCACCCGCCCGGGCGCATCACGACGCCGACAGCTGCTCGCCGTCGGCGACCGACCCGCCCGCCGGTCCCAGCGTGACGTCACCGACGACCCGCACGTCGGCGCCGAAGGTCCAGTCCCCCTCGACGGTCAAGCTGGTGGCCTCTGCCAGCGATGGGGGCCCGGCGGGGAAGTGGGCGTCGAAGCGCGGCAGCAGCGAGTAGTGCTGCTTGGCCAGGTCGACGTAGGGCACCGCGTCGGCGTGGAGGCGCAGCAACCCGTCGCCGGTGAGGTCATAGACGTCGGAGCGCATCAGCAGCAGGTCGTTGGTGGTCTTGACGGGCAGGAAGCGGCTGCGGTCGACCTCGATCGCGGCCGCGCCCTCAAACACCTCGACGGCGGCACCCATCGCGGACTCGACCTGCACCACGGCCGGCGTGGAGGAGTCCGACGGGTCGACGGTCTTGTCGTTGCGGATCAGCGGCAACCCGAGCACCCCGTCGCGCTCGGCGAGCGTGCGCGCCAGCGCCCGCAGGTCGAACCACAGGTTGTTGGTGTGGAAGAACGGGTGCCGCTCGATGTCGGCAGCCAGCGCGCTGTCTTCGGACCGGGTCTGCGCGGTCTCGCGCAGCACCAGCTGGCCGTCGCCGCGGCGGCGCACGAGGTGCCCGCCCTTGCGGTCGGCGGCGGTCCGGCGGCAGACCTCGGCGGCGTACGGGGCGCCGCTGGCCGCGAACCAGCCGGCGACCGTCGGGCTCGGCGAGGCACCGAGGTTGTCGGCGTTGGACACGCTGGCGTAGCGGTAGCCCGCCTCGATCAGCTGGCGCAGCAGACCAGAGGCGTCGAGTGCGGTGTAGAGGTCGCCGTGCCCCGGCGGGCACCACTCAAGCTGCGGCGCGTCGGGCCACTGCACGGGGGTGAGGTCGTCGGCGCGAAGCTTGGGCTCCCGGTTCTGCAGGAAGTCGGCCGGCAGTCCGTCAACGCCGAGCTCGGGGTGGCGCCGCAGTGCTGCCAGCGTGTCATCGCGGGTGCGAAAGCTGTTCATGAACATCACCGGGAGTCGGCAGCCATGAGCCTGCCGGGTGGCCAGCACCTGCTGGGCGATCACATCGAGGAAAGTCCGGTCACCACGTACCGCCAGTAGCGACTTGGCGCGGTCCATCCCCATCGAGGTGCCGAGCCCGCCGTTCAGCTTGATGACTGCCGTCGACGCCAGCGCCTCGGCAGCCTGGTGCTCGCCGACCTCGAGGTCGGCGACTCGGGGGACGTCGGTGAGCGGCTCGACGTCGCTCTCGGCAATCATCCCGGTCGCCCCGGACTCGAGCTCGCGGTAGTAGTGGGCGAACACCTCGATGGCCTTGGGATGAACACCGCCGTCGGCCATCTTCTGCCGTGCCTGCTCGAGCCCTGCGTCACTCATGGCAATGACCCTATTGGCTGCCCGCGGGGCACGGCTGCCTACCGTTGGGGCCATGCCCGGCACCGTCTCCAAGAACGACCTTCGCCGCGCGGTTGCCGGTCGACGCCAGGCGCGGTCCGCGGCCGAGCGCGCCGAGGTCGCGCGGGATCTTGAGGCGCGGGTGCTGGCTCTGCCCGAGGTGAGTACTGCTCGCACGGTCGCGGCGTACGCGTCGTACCCGTCCGAGCCGGGGACGGCTCCGCTGCGTGCGGCGCTGCGTGGACGCGGCGTACGGGTGCTGCTGCCGGTGCTGCTGGCTGACGGCGACCTGGACTGGGTGGTGGACGGGGCCGCGCCGGAGCACCTCGGAAGCACCGCGATCATGCGCGCCGACGTGGTGCTGTGCCCCGCGACCGCCGTCACCGCGACCGGTGCCCGGCTCGGCAAGGGCGGCGGCTCGTACGACCGCGCACTCGCCCGGCTACCACCCTCGGCGCTCGTGGTCGCGCTGGTGCATGACGACGAAGTCGTCGAGCACGTGCCGGTCGAGCCACACGACCAGCTCGTCGACGTGGTGGTCAGCCCCCGTCGGACGCTGCGGACGGGGCCGTACCGGGCGTGAGGAGCGGCGGTGCCGGATGCCCCCCGGGTGGTGAGGCACAATAGAGCGGTTGTGCGAGGAACGCCGTGGACGGCGCAGATGGCTCGCCGGCACCGACGAGGAGAGATCTGTGCCCACCTACCAGTACGTCTGCACCGACTGCGGGACCCCGCTCGAGGCGCAACAGTCGTTCAGCGACGCTGCGCTCACCGCTTGCCCGGCGTGTCAGGGCCGCCTGCGCAAGGTGTTCTCGGCCGTGGGCGTGGTGTTCAAGGGCTCGGGGTTCTACCGCAACGACAGCCGGGCTCCGCAGACGTCAGCCGAGTCGGGGTCGGCGGAGTCCGCCAGTGCGGCGGATCGGCCGGACACCTCGAGCAACGGCGACAAGCCCGACAGGCCCGACACCTCCGACAAGCCCGCCACGGGTAAGCCGGCCGAGTCCGGGTCCGGGACGGGGGGCAAGCAGACCGCCGGGGCCAGCTCGTCGACCGGGTCGTCTCGGCCCTCGTCGGCTGGCTCCGCACCCTGAGCAGATTGGCCGAGCGGGCCCGATGCGCTGTGGACAACGGCCCGGACCTGGCCAGATCGGACCTACCTTCTCGTCGTGTCGACTCCCCTCCGCTCCGGCGCCGGCGCTCCGACCTCTACCGGGCTGCGCTCGTCGTTGCAGCGCCGGCTTCGCCGCTCGGTGAGCCGGCACCGGACCGTGCTCGTCGCCGCGGTGCTGTCGGTCGGCGTGGTGGTGGCCGTGACTGCTGCCCGGCCACCGCTGCCTGAGTCGGAGTTGGTTGCTGTGGCCGCGCACGACCTGGTCCCCGGCCGTCCGCTGACCGCCGCAGATGTGCGGGCGGTCCGCATCGATCCGTCCGCGGTGCCGGACGGCGCGTACGCACCTGCCGAGGTGCCACTCGGCCGACTGGTGGCCGCGCCGACCCGTCGTGGTGAGACGTTGACCGATGTGGCCGTGCTCGGGCCGGGGCTGGTCGGCGGGCTGCCGCGGGGTTCGGTGCTCGCCACGGTCACGGTGCGCGCTGTCGTCCCGGGTCTGCTGCAGGTCGGCGATGTGGTCTCGGTGGTTGCGACAGACCCGCGCGGTTCGGTCGCCAGCCAGGTCGTCGCTGAGGCGGCCACGGTGATGTGGGTTGCCGACGTCGGGGCCGTCGGGGACGCACCCGACCCCGGCGGCGGGGATGCCTCACGGCTGGTGGTGTCGGTGCCGGCGGCTGAGGCGCTGGAGCTCAGCGCCCTGTCGACCACACAGGTGTTGGACATCTTGGTGCCCGCGGCTGCGCCTCGCTAGCGTGCGCAGGGCATGACGGGCGCGTCCGCGTCGATGCGAGAGGAGTGCCGGTGCTCAAAGGTTTCAAGGAGTTCATGCTCCGCGGCAACATCATCGACCTCGCGGTCGCGGTCGTGATCGGCTCAGCTTCGTCGCACTCGTCGCGGCCTTCACCGAAGCCTTCATCAACCCGCTGCTGGCGCGGGTCGGCGGCACCGCCGTGGGCGCTGGTCTAGGCATCCAGCTGGGCAAGGAAGGCAACGACTCGACCTTCATCGACATCGGGATGTTCCTCACCGCCGTGGTCACGTTCGCCATCACCGCCGCTGTCGTCTACTTCGCCGTCGTGGTGCCCATGACCAAGGTCGCGGCCCGGCTGTCGGCGGCCGAGGAGATTCCGCCAGAGGTCCCGCCGGACCTGGCGCTGCTGACCGAGATCCGCGACCTGCTCAAGAGTCGGCAACCACCAAGCGGCACCTGACCGCGAGTTTCAGCCGTGGTGGGGTGGGACCTCACGGCGGATCTCGTCGTCTCGACCCGCCTCCGGTGGGCACTCCGACCAACCGTCACCGGTCTCGTCGCTCGACCCCACCGCCAGCGTCTCACCGAGCGCCTCGAGCCGCCGGCGCCGCTGGGCAGCGGCGTCGGGCTGGGCGTCGCGATGGTTGCCGGGCTGGGCTGGGGGGCGGCTCACGCCAGGTCCGGCAACAGTCCCTGCACCCAGTCGGGTGACAGCTCGCTGTGCTCGGGCTTCCACCCCGTGACGCTGGTGAACGCCGCCGAGCTGACCCGCTGTGAGCGCGTCAACAGCTCGAGTCGCTCGCCACCGAGGCGGACCATCGTGCGGGACAGGAACGAGGACCTGTCGCGGCCGACGGCGCCGGCGAGCATCTGGGCGAGGTCGCGGCGCCGGACGGGGATGGCACCGGCGTTGTAGATCCCGGACGGGGCGGTCAGTGTCGCCAGCACCGCGGTCCCGACGTCGTCGGCGTGGACGATGTGGGTCCAGCCGTCGGGCGGACCCACCCCGATCGGCTGCCCCGAACGGGCCCGGGCAAGCCGCCAACGGGTGTACTCGTCGTCACCCACGATGCCACCCAGGCGCAGCACGACGGCATCGCGGCTGCAGCCGGCGAAGTTCTGCGCATGTGTCTCGGCGAGCACCATCGGCTCAGCCGCCCGGTTGGTCACGACCGGGCTGCCCTCGTCTATCCAGTCCTCGGCGCCGTCGGCATAGACCACGCTGACCGACTCCTGCACCAGCCGGCGGACTCCCGCCGCGCGGGCCGCCTCGGCGACCAGTCGGGATCCCTCGGAGCGGATGCGGTCGTTGACGCGCCAGGCCCCGGGCCGCAACGTGGCATACCCCACGGGGATGTGCGTGGCCATGTTGCACACCGCCTCGCAGCCGGCGAACGCACCGACCAGCCCGTCGGGGTCGAAGAGTCCGCCGGAGACCGGGGTCGCCCCCATCGAGCGCAGCGCGTCCTCGCTGCCGGCGGACCGGGCCAGACCTGACACGTCGTGGCCGGCGGCGAGCAGCGCGGACACTGCCGAGCGACCCATCACACCGGTCGCACCGGTGACGAACACCTTCAACTGCGGTCTCCTTCGCGTCCCCCACGGACTCTCGGCCCCGCCCAGCCTGTCACGAACGGGTAACGGACCCCGGTGCACCCTACGCCCGCCGCAATGGCGCGGGAAGCAGCAGGCGCTATCAGATGGTCCGATGCGTCGGTCGGCTCCAGTGCAACGGGTGGAACCAGGGTTTGGCATCATCACAGACATGCGGAGCGATCTGTTCGACACCGACCACCACGAGCGCCAGACCGCCGAGCGGTGGGTCCTGCAGAGCAAGCGGATGCTGCGGGTCTCCCTAGGCGGTGACGTCCTGGCGTCCAAAGGCGCGATGGTCGCCTTCCAGGGGCGCGTGGAGTACCAGCACGAGAGCGCCGGCAGCCTCGGCAAGTTCGTGCGCAAGGCCCTGACCAGTGAGGACAACCCCCTCATGCGAGTCAGCGGGGAGGGCGAGGTCTTCTTCGCCCAGGACGCCAGCGAGATCTTCCTGATCCAGCTCGAGGGGGACGGCATCAGCATCAACGGCCGCAGCCTGCTGGCCTTCGACGCCACCGTGGACCACGACGTCCATCGCACCAAGGGCGCGGGCATCATGACCGGCGGGCTGTTCAACACCGTCGTCCAGGGCTCCGGCACCGTCGCCCTCGCCTGCGACGGTGAGCCCATGCTGCTCGACTGCTCGCAACAGCCGACGTACGTCGACACCCAGGCCGCGGTGTGCTGGTCGGCCAACCTGAGCCCCGATGTCGTCAGCAGCATGAACATGCGCTCGATGCTGCGCGGCGGCAGCGGCGAGGCGTTCCAGTACGCCTTCCACGGCCCAGGTTTTGTCGTCGTGCAGCCGTCGGAGGGCCCGACGGTGCCGCCGCACACGCACTGACACAGCCGCCGGACGAGCGCCCGGAATTATTCGAGATGCGCCCCGCGTTGAGCCCTGCGTACGTCTCTGACGAGACGAAACCGTTTCGTTTCGTTAACAGCAGGTGGGCGCCGGGTGAACAACTGATGCCGCGCGCCGGCCCGAGCAGGAGCCGCCCAGTGACCACGACGAGCAAGCGCCCGCGCGTCGAGGGTGATCGCGAGGCCGAGGTCCTCGATGCGGCCGTGCGCGTGCTCGCCGAAGTCGGCTACGACCGGCTCACGATGGACCACGTCGCGGCGGAAGCACGCGCGTCCAAGGCCACGCTGTACCGCCGGTGGTCGAGCAAGGCCGACCTGGTCGTCGATGCGGTTAGCCGCGCCAAGGGCCTGCCCGGGCCCGACCAACCCGACACCGGGACGTTGCGCGGCGACCTGCTCGCCCTCGCCTGCGGACCGGCCGGTCTGGCCGACCGGTTCCCGATGTCGGTGCTCGGTGGTCTCCTGACTGCGTTGCACAACGACCCCGAGCTGTCGACAGCCTGGCGTGAGCGCTTCCTCGCGCCGCGTATGGCCGTCACCCGGGCCGTGTTCGACCGAGCCGTTCGCCGCGGCGAGGTCGACGCCGACATTGACCTGGAGGTGCTGCACACCGTGTTGCCGAGCATGTGCGCCTTCCGCTCCACCGTCCTCGGCCACGTCGTCGACGAGTCGTTCGTCGCCGATGTCCTCGATCAGGTGGTGCTCCGCGCCGCCGCTCCGGCCGCCACCCCACCGCCGTCTCGAAGGAAGTCTCTTGAGCACTGAACCCACCACCCGGTCCGCCCACCCGCCCGAAGGCGTCCGCGGTGCCACCGCCGCTTCCGCCGACCACGGCCACCACCACCTCGGCCTCGCACTGGTGCTGATCAGCGCCGCGCAGTTGATGGTGGTGCTCGACGCCTCGGTCGTGAACATCGCGCTACCCCGGATCCAGGGCGACCTCGCCATCAGCGACGCCAACCTGACCTGGGTCGTCACCTCGTACGCGATCGCCTTCGGCGGACTACTTCTGCTCGGCGGCCGGATGGGCGACGTCATCGGCCGACGCAAGGTCTTCATGGCCGGCGTCCTCGTCTTCGCGGTCGCCTCGCTGCTCGGCGGCATCGCCCAGACCGAGTGGCAGCTACTGTCCGCCCGCGCCCTGCAGGGCGCCGGCGCCGCAGCCGCCTCGCCCACCGCACTTGCCCTGATCACCACGACGTTCCCCGCCGGCCCGCCACGCAACCGGGCGTTCGCCGTCTATGCCGCCATGTCTGGCGCCGGAGCTGCCGTCGGCCTGATCGTCGGCGGCGCGCTCACCGAGGCGTCGTGGCGCTGGACGATGCTCATCAACGTGCCGATCGGCTTGTTCGTGGCGTTCCTCGCACCGCGGTTCCTCGCCGAGTCCAAGCCCCAACCCGGGCGTTGGGACCTGCCCGGAGCCGTGACCGCGACCCTCGGCCTGGTCGCGCTGGTCTACGGCTTCAACCACAAGGCGCAGGTCGATCCCACCTCCGGAGCGCCCGCAACGTGGACGGAGTTCTGGACGCTCGGGCCGATCGTCGCCGGCTTCGCCCTGCTCGTGGCGTTCTTCATCATCGAAGCCCGCACGCCGCACGCCTTGCTTCCGCTGCGTATCATCACCGACCGCACCCGGGCGGTGAGCTTCGCAGTCATGCTGATCGTGGGTGCCGCGATCTTCTCGATGTTCCTGTTCCTGTCGCTGTTCATCCAGCAGGTCCTCGGCTACAGCCCCCTCAAGGCCGGCGTGGCGTTCCTGCCATTCACGGTCGGCATCATCGTGGCGGCCCAGGTCGCCTCGGCGCTCATCGCCCGCGTCGACCCGCGCTGGATCGCGGGCGCCGGCGGTGCCCTGTCGGTGCTGGCGATGTGGGGCTACGGCGGACTGGAGGCCGACTCCACGTACGTCAGTCACCTGCTGCCGTGGATCGTGGTCCAGGCGCTCGGGATGGGCCTGATCTTCGTGCCGCTGACGCTGACCGCGGTCAGCCGGGTCGAGCAAGCCGACTCCGGAGTCGGCTCGGCGGTGCTGAACACCGTGCAGCAGGTCGGCGGCGCCATCGGCATCGCGGTGCTCGGCACCGTGTTCGCCAACGGGATCTCCGAGAAGCTGGCCGAGCTGCAGGCTCAGGCCGGCGGGGCGCAGCCGACCGCGGAGCAGATGGAGCTCGGCGGGAGGGTCGCGCAGGCCTTCGGCACCACGCAGACCTTCGGCGTGGCGATCTGGATGATGGTGGCCGCCACCGTGATCACCGTCGTCGGGTTGTCCATCAAGCACCAGGACCTGGCCACCGACGTCACCCCCGGCGCTTCACCCGTCGCCTGACCCGCCCCCCTCACCGCGATCCGCGGATTGTGGTCGCCCGATCCGCGGATTGTGGCTGGCCGATCCGCGGATTGTGGTCGGCGCGTCAGTCGGACGGGCGGCCACGCAGCTGCTTGGTACGAGCGCGTCGTTGCTTGGCCTCGCGCCGCCGGCGCACCGACCCGCGCGTCGGCCGCGTCGCCCGGCGGGGTCTGGCAGGCGGCGCCAGTGCCTCGCCGAGGACGTCGACCAGACGGTGCTCGGCGGCGCGCCGGTTGGCGACCTGAGCTCGGTGTTCTTGGGCCGAGACGGTGAGCACGCCATCGACGAGCCGCCCGCCAAGCCGGGACAGCGCGCGCTCGCGCAGGGGCTCTGGCAGCGCCGTGCTCCCAGCGACATCGAATGACAGTTCAACCCGGCTGTCGGCGGTGTTGACGCCTTGCCCGCCAGGACCGCTCGAACGCGAGAACCGCCACCGCAACTCGCGCCGGGGGATCGACAGGCCGCGGATCAGGATCGACGAGGACATGGCCGGCTCGCTAGGGCCGCAGGATGGCGACGTCGCTGACCAGCTCCAGATGCTGGTGCATCGCCGTGGCCGCGGCCTCGCCATCTCGCTGTCGGATCGCCGCCGCGATGGCACGGTGTCCTTCCAGCGAGTCATGCGGTCGACCCGGCTGGGACAGGGACTCGATACGGGTCTCCCTGATCAGGTCGCTGATCTCGGCCATGAGCCGGGCCAACAACGGCGAGTGGCCAGCCGCGGTCACCGCGGCGTGGAAGAGCTCGTCACCCTCGACACCTCGGCCACCGGCGTCGATGTCGCGC
>JACCVL010000106.1 GCA_013698185.1 Nocardioidaceae bacterium | reverse complement strand
GCGTACATGACCGCCTCCATGCGCGAGTGCAGCTGCAGCTTCTCGAGGATGTTGCGCACGTGGTTCTTCACGGTGTTCTCGGTGATGAACAGGACCCGAGCGATCTCGCGGTTGCTGCTCCCCCTCGCCATCTCCGCCAGCACCTGCAGCTCGCGGTCGGTGAGCCGCGGGACACCGGCCACGGCGGGGCCGGCGCTGGCCAGCTGCTTGAACTCGTCGAGCAGCTTGACCGCCATCGACGGGGTGATCAGGGACTGGCCGTCGGCGACGAGACGGACCGCCTCGGCGACGTCATCGATCGACGAGCTCTTGAGCAGGTAACCCGATGCCCCGGACCTGACGGCGTCGTAGAGGTCGGACTCCTCGTCGCTGGCGGTCAGCATGACGATGCGCACCGACGGCATCAACGCCTTGAGCTCTGCGCAGGTCTCGATGCCGGAGCGACCCGGCATGCGGACGTCGAGCAGCACGACCTCGGGGTCGGTGCGCAGCACGACCTCGACTGCCTCCTGGCCGTTACCGGCCTCGCCCACCAGCTCGATGCCGTCGAGAGTGCCGATCAGCATGGTCAGCCCGCGCCGGAACAACTCCTGGTCATCGACGACCACGACGCGGGTGGGCTCGGCCGGCGATCCTTCCGCCGCCTGCTCGCGGTCGGTCAACGCCTCAGACCTCGAGCCGGATCACGCCGTAGTCATACCCACGACGTCGATAGACAACGCTCGGCTGCTCGGTCTCCTTGTCCACGAAGAGGAAGAAGTCGTGCCCGACCAGCTCCATCTCGTACAGCGCCTGGTCGAGCGTCATCGGACCCGCGGCGTGGGTCTTCTCCCGGACGACGACGGGACCGTCGCCGATCACCGTCAGCGGCCCGACCTGATGAGGGGCGCCCGGGTCGTGGCCCTCCTCGGCCCCGACACCGTCGTTGCTCCCGGGACCGGGCGCGGCCACCGCTGCCGCCTGCGCCAACGAGACCGGCGCGTGGTTGCCACGGTGAATCCGGCGGCGGTCCGCCGCCTTGCGCAACCGTGCCTGCAGACGCAGCAGCGCGCCGTCCAGAGCTGCCATCTTGTCCTCGGCAGCTGCCTCGGCCCGGATGACCGGACCACGCGAGTGCACGGTCAGCTGGATCCGCACCGCTCGGTCGGCCTGGCGTGGGTTGCGCTCCTGGGTGACCTCGACATCGACCCGCGCAACCCGGTCGTCGTGCTTCTCCAACCGGGACAGTTTGTCTGCGACGTGCTGACGGAATCGCTCGGACACCTCGCAGTGCCGGCTGGAAACAACGACCTCCACGGATCAAGCCTCCTTGCAACGGGTAACCGACGCTATCCCCCCGCATCGATCCGCGAAAGTGGACGTCCACGACTGCTCGGCGGTGACGGCGGCGCCTGGTGGTGCCTGCGCGTGGCCGCGACGGTGGCCACGGCCAGCACCGGCCAGCCGGCGGCGAGCAGCACCCGCACCGCCTCATCGACGGTGGCACCGGTGGTGAGCACGTCGTCGACGACGAGCCGGACGACCGGGGCACTGGCCGGATCCACTGCTTGCCCCGTCGCTGGGGCGGGCCGGGCACGCAGCGCGCCATGCATGTTGGTGGCTCGCTCGGCAGCCGACAACCCCGCCTGGTCCCGTACGAGGCGGCGCTGGGAGACCAGGCGCTCCACCCGCACGCTGCGACCGCGGCGGCGCAGCAGCCGCGCGGCCGAGCACGCCAGGTCACGAACCGGGTCGCGACCACGTCGCCGCACGCTGGTCGGCGACGACGGGACCGGCACCAGCTGGACGCCGGCACCGGCTGGCACCTGTTCGGCGCGGAGCACATGCTCCACGCCGACAGCCAGCAGCCGTCCGAGCGGCTGGACGAGCTCGGCCCGGCTCTGGTCCTTGTAGGCGACCACCAGCCTGCGCACGAGGTCGGCATAGTCGGTGACCGCGTACGGCGACACCGACGAGGCGACCAGCGTGGGTGGCGGCGGGTCGGGCCAGCAACGGCACGGACCCGGGACCAGGCCGCGGCGGCAGCGCGGACACAGTGCGGGACCTGGGCGCTGGCATCCCGCACAACGCGAACCGAGGAACAAGTCGGCGGCTGCCGAGCGCCAGGCCGGACCCACACCCGCAGTATCGGTCGGTCCTGGCCGCAGCAGGTCAGCGCGAGCGGCCCGTTGTGGACAGTCGCCTCAGTCGGGGTGCCCGGGGTGGACGATCTCGTTGGCTGCACCCAGGCGCGACCACTCCGACTCGCTGTCCAGGACGTAGAGCCGGCCGTTGCGGGTGCCGATGACCGTCTGCGCCGTGGCGACACCGGTGTCGGCGAGCTCGTCGGCACCGACCGGCCCGAGCAGCGCCTCGCCGGTGAGCGCGGCACCTTCGACACTGGACCCGTCGATCGCCAGCCGGTACACCTGCGGCGCCAGGTCACCGACACGCCCCAGCACGCCCACCTCCGAGGGCGCACCCCACCCTGGAGATGTCATCTCCCGCAGCCCGGTCTGGCTCACCGGCACCGCGTAGGCCTTGTCCAGCCGCCGCACCGTGCGTTGGTCCGCGGCGCGCACCACCCGGGCGATGACGAGCACCGGCGAGCGGGCATTCGCCGGCTCGGCCCCACCCCGGTACGGACCCCGCCAGCGGTCCACCAGCGCCGCCACCCGGGCACCGTCCGGTGAGACCTCGAACGAGTCGATCCCGGCCCGAGCCAGCTGTCCGATGGGGATCGACCGCGAGCCGCCGCGACCGGAGACCACGAGACTCGCGCGGTCGGCCCCGGCGTCGAGCACCCATAGCTTGCCGGCGCGGTCCCACTGGGGGTCCCGCAGCTTCGAGGTGGACTCGGGGGACACGTACCACGTGTGCAGCGCTGAGCGGTCCGCAGCGACATAGTCGCCGACGAGGAGCCGCCGCCCACCGGTGACAGCGGCCACCCGCTGCAGCGTCCGCTCGACGCTGAAATCCGTCAGCCGCAGCCTGTTGTCTCCCCACCAGCCACTCACCGGGGTCACGGCCTCGGAGTCGACGGCGACGAGGTCACCGCGCCGGAGCCCGAACAGCTGCGCTCTGGTGGCAGGTCCGGACGGGGCGAAGCGCTGCCAGGACTCGATGGTCTGCAGCGCGTCGGCGTCGGGCACGTCGAGCGGAGCTCCGTTGACCCGCAGTCGCACACCGGCCAGGCCGGTGACCTGGGAGAGCGTCCACGCCAGCTGGGCGGACAGCTGCACGCGCTGGGGCCCGGACAGGTTGGCCGCCTGCTCGCTGAGCTGCACGTCGGCAACGCCGTCGGAGCGAACGGGAGCGGACACCCCGGCCGCCGCCGCCGACAGCGCCGTCACGGCCTGACCGCGCAGCCACGGCGTCGGACCGGCGAGCAGCCCGCGGGCG
The DNA here is from genome assembly GCA_013698185.1 of Nocardioidaceae bacterium. GTDB lineage: Bacteria > Actinomycetota > Actinomycetes > Propionibacteriales > Nocardioidaceae > JACCVL01. Next base: position 4,865 of record JACCVL010000106.1, on the reverse strand, counting down.
AGCTGGGTCGGCAGCTGGTCACCGAGCGGCAGCCACACCGGGTCCGGGATCAGCACCTCACCGGCCGGGTCGAAGAAGTACAGGTCGAAGGGCCGGTAGTACTCCTCGAAGAACTGCACGCTGAGCATCGCAGCGTTCGGCGGATCGACGATGCGCCAGCCGGCACCGGTCTGCGTCAGCCTCAGCGAGACCGTCGACTCTGCCGTGTTGGCCGAGACGGGCCGGTAGGCGCCGCGGGCAGACAGCTCGGCGACCTGGCGGCTGCGCAGTTGCACCGCACCGCTGTCGCTGTCGACGACGGAGACCGTCGAGTAGATGCTGGTCCGTCGCTCCGGCGCCCAGGCCTGTGCCGCCTCGTCGGTGAGGTACGCCCTTGCCACGTCGGTGGACACCGGGAACGCCTTCATGGCCGTCAGCCACCCACCGACCACCTCTTCGGGGCTGGCGCCCGGCTCCGGTCCAGACGGCACGACCTGCACCAGGAAGTCGCTCTCGGCGCCGCGGGGCTCCACCTGCTCCACCGGCCCGGCCGTCGGCACCGAGATGCAGCCGCTCGCGGCGGTGGCTGTCAGCAGCGTGACGACGAGCAGCCGCCACCTCACGAGCGCACACCTCCCGGCGTGCCCGTGGGACTACCCGCGGGGCTGCCCGTCACAGGGGGGGCCGGTGGCGGTGCTGTGGTGCTGTACGCCCTGCCCACGCTGAGGTCCGACGGCACCAAGGGGATCGGAGAATGCCGCAGGTCGTCGCCCGCGCGGCGGGGCAGGGTCAGTCGGAACTGGCTGCCCCGCCCGGCCTCCCCCCAGGCCTGCAACCAGCCACCGTGCAGCTGGGCGTCCTCGAGCGCGATCGCGAGCCCGAGCCCGGTACCGCCCCCAGCGCGGGCCCGGGCCGGGTCCGCCCGCCAGAACCGCGCGAAGACCTGTGTCGCCTCACCCGGACCCAGGCCCCTGCCATGGTCGCGAACCGCGACTGCCGCCGCCTGGTCGTCGGCCGCGACGATGACCTCGACGCGACGGCTCTGGGCGTGCGCGATCGCATTGGAGACCAGGTTGCGCACGATGCGCTCGACTCGTCGGGGATCGGCCTGCGCGGTAGCGCACAGGCTGCGCGAGAGGACCCGAACGCTCACGCCGGCACGCTCGGAGAGCAGACGCTGGGCGTCGACCACCTGGTGTGCCAGCTCGACGAGGTCGACCTCGCTCAGCTCGAGCCTGGCCGCGCCGGCGTCGAAGCGGCTGATCTCGAGCAGGTCGATCAGCAGCGACTCGAAGCGATCGAGCTCGGCCTGCAGCAGCTCGGCGGAGCGCGCCGTCGCCGGGTCGAAGTCGGCGCGAGCATCGTGCAGCACGTCTGCGGCCATCCGGACCGTGGTGAGGGGCGTACGCAGCTCGTGGCTGACGTCGGAGACGAACCGGTGCTGCATGCGCGACAGGTCCTCGAGCTGGCGGATCTGGCGCTGGAGGCTGGTGGCCATCTGGTTGAACGACATGCCGAGCCGGGCGATGTCGTCTCGGCCCTTGACCTGGATGCGTTCGTCCAACCGGTCGCTGGCGAAGCGCTCGGCGATGCGGCGGGCAAGCCGTACGGGGGTGACCACCTGACGGGTGACCAGCCAGGCGATACCGGCGACGAGCGCCATCAGCAGCACCCCGGACACCACGACCGCCCGCGCCACCAGGTTGAGTGCCTGCTCCTGCTGGACGAACGGGTACAGCAGGTACAGGGCGTACTCGTCCTCTCCACCGGGCGTCTGCAGTCGGGTGCCCACGGCGATCCCGGCGCCGTCGCGAATGCCGCCGTCACCGGGGCTGGCCTGGTCGTCGGCATCGAGGTAGTCGATCGTGGTGTAGGTCCACAACGTCCCCGACTGCTCCCTGGTCTGGATCCGCAGGTCCCGCGGCACGCTGTCGACACTCACCTGCATCGACGTGCGGCGGACCCCTTCGGCGTCCGCCTCGATGCCCAGGGGGCCGGACAGCACCACCACATAGGCCGGCGGCGATCCGCTGCGGCTGGCGAGGCTGTTGATGATCCCGGTGATCGTCGACTCGGCGGGAGGCGCGCGGGTGTCACCGGCGGCGTCGAGATCCTCCTGCACCTCGGAGAAAACGGCCTCGGCCTGTGCCAGAGACGTGTCTCGCTTGCTGTCGACGAGGCCGGTGCTGATCTGGGTGAGCAGCAGCCACGCGGTGAGCGACAGCACCAACGCCCCGAGCAGGAGCGTGCTGAAGACCACCCGGGCCTGCACCGACACCTGCCAGGCATTGATCAGCGGCCGGATAGGCGCGATGGCGAGGCGCTTGAGCGTACGCACGGGTCTCAGCTGGTGCCGGCCTTGTAGCCGACCCCCCGCACAGTGACCACGATCATGGGCCGCTCCGGGTCGTGCTCGATCTTGGAGCGAAGCCGCTGGACGTGGACGTTGACCAGCCGCGTGTCCGCGGCGTGGCGATAGCCCCAGACCTGCTCGAGGAGCACCTCCCGGGTGAACACCTGCCACGGCCGGCGCGCCAGGCACAGCAGTAGGTCGAACTCCAGCGGCGTCAAGGTGATGGACTCACCAGCACGGCGGACGTCGTGCCCGGCGACGTCGATGCTGAGGTCACCGATCGTGATCTGCTCCGGGGCCGGCTCGTCGAAGCGCCGCATCCTGGCCCGGATGCGTGCCACCAGCTCCTTGGGCTTGAACGGCTTGACCATGTAGTCGTCGGCGCCGGACTCCAGGCCCACCACCACATCTACGGTGTCGCCACGCGCGGTGAGCATCACGATGGGCACGCCCGACTCGGCCCGCAGCTGCTTGCAGACGTCGACACCGTCGAGCCCGGGCAGCATCACATCGAGCAGGACGACGTCGGGCCGGTGTTCGCGGAACATGGCCAGCGCCGCGTCGCCGGTGGGGCACACGACCGGGTCGAAGCCCTCCTGGCGCAGCACGATCGTGAGCATCTCCGCGAGGCTCGCGTCGTCGTCGACGACGAGCACCCGGCCGTGACGGCCGGCACTGTCGAAGTCGGTCGCGTCCGCGGGCACGGTGCCCAGCGTACGCGGAGACCCTGTCTCAGTAGCGGTACGCGTCGGACTTGTAGGGGCCGGCGACGTCGACTCCGAGGTAGCTGGCCTGGTCCTTGGTGAGCTCGGTCAGGCGGACGCCGAGCGCGTCGAGGTGCAGCCGGGCGACCTCCTCGTCCAGGTGCTTGGGCAGCGTGTGCACCCCGGTGCCGTACTCGTCGGGGTTGGCGAACAGCTCGATCTGCGCCAGCACCTGGTTGGTGAACGAGTTGCTCATCACGAACGAGGGGTGCCCGGTGGCGTTGCCGAGGTTGAGCAGCCGGCCCTCGCTGAGCACGATCACGGTGTGCTCGTCGGGAAACGTCCACAGGTCGACCTGCGGCTTGACCGTCTTGCGGGCGACGCCCTTGGTCGCGGCCAGCCCCGCCATGTCGATCTCGTTGTCAAAGTGGCCGATGTTGCCCAGGATCGCCTGGTGCTTCATCGCCGCCATGTGCTCGGCGGTCACTACGTCCTTGTTGCCGGTGGCGGTGATGATGATGTCGGCGGTGCCGACGAGGTCGTCCAGGCGGCCCACCTGGTAACCGTCCATGGCGGCCTGCAGGGCACAGATCGGGTCGATCTCGGTGACGATGACCCGCGCACCCTGACCGCGCAACGACTCCGCACAGCCCTTGCCCACGTCGCCGTAGCCGCAGACGATGGCCACCTTGCCGCCGATGAGTGCGTCGGTGGCGCGGTTGATGCCGTCGATGAGCGAGTGGCGGCAGCCGTACTTGTTGTCGAACTTCGACTTGGTGACGGCGTCGTTGACGTTGATGGCCGGGAACAGCAGCGTGCCGGCGCGGGCCCGGTCGTACAGCCGCAGCACGCCGGTCGTCGTCTCCTCGGTGACGCCGCGGATCGCGGCACCGGCGCGGGTCCAGCGTGAACCGTCCTCGTCGAGCGAGCGGCCGAGCAGGGCAAGGATCTCCTTGAGCTCGGCGTTGTCGGTGCTGTCGGGTGAGGGCACCGCGCCGGCGCGCTCGTACTCGGTGCCGAGGTGCACCAGCATGGTGGCATCGCCGCCGTCGTCGAGGATCATGTTCCCGGGCGCGTCCTCGGGCCAGGTGAGGGCCTGCTCGGCACACCACCAGTACTCGGCGAGGGTCTCGCCCTTCCAGGCGTAGACCGGCACGCCCTGCGGGTCCTCGGCGCTGCCGTCGGGGCCGACGACGACGGCGGCGGCGGCGTGGTCCTGGGTGGAGAAGATGTTGCAGCTCGCCCAGCGGACCTCGGCGCCGAGATCCACGAGCGTCTCGATCAGCACGGCGGTCTGGATCGTCATATGCAGCGAGCCGGTGATCCGCGCCCCCGTGAGCGGCCGGGTGTTGCCGTAGCGCTCACGCATCGCCATCAGGCCGGGCATCTCGTGCTCGGCGAGGCTGATCTCGGTGCGGCCGTAGTCGGCCAGGGACAGATCGGCAACCTTGAAGTCCATGGCACCAGCCTAACGAGGCTCAGCCGGGCTCGCCGACCAGCCTCGCGGTGGTTCCCAGACCGACCGCGAGGTAGGCCGCGGCGTAGGAGCCGGTGGCCAGCAGCGCGCCGTAACGGGCGATCGGGGACCCCTGCTTGCCCGCCAGCCGGTGCACGCGTACGTCACGGGCCTGGGCCGCGGCCACGAGCCGGCCACGCTGCTCGCGCACCACCGGTCCGTCACTGGCGTCGTCGAGCAGCACCAGGGCCGGGCGTTGGGCGGGCCAACCCGCCGCGGCGGGTGCCTCGCCGTCGAGGGGGTCGGCGAAGGGGTCGTCGAAGAGGTCGTGGCGACCAGCCTCGGCCAGCACCGGCAGCAGATGGTCGGCGTC